>NZ_JBGUAY010000010.1 GCF_041821025.1 Egicoccus sp. AB-alg6-2
CGAGTCATCCCGCCGGGACCCTCGAGACGCTAGGTCGCGGGCCTGCGTCCCTACCCGGAGACAAACATGAGGGCGTTTTGTACGGGTCGTCGGGTTAACCGGGGGTTCGTCTCGTAGGCGCTGCCACGGTGGCGGATGGCGACAACGCGCACGGTGAGGTCGTCACGGAGTTCGTAGATGATCCGGTAGACGCCGACGCGGTAGGACCGAAGCCCCGTGAGCCGTCCCCGGAGCTCGCGACCGACGTACGGGTCACGTTCGAGTTCACCGAGCGCACCCAGGACAGCGTCTGCTCGCAGGAGGTCGAGCGCGGCCAGGGCCTCCCGCGCCGTGCGGGTGAGGAAGACCCGCGCCACTACGAGCGGGTGCGGGCGGCGTGCTCGGCGCGGACCTCGTCGAACGGGACGAGCTCGCCGGCCGCCGGAGCGGGCCTTCCCGCAAGGTCCGCGCTCGGGTGAATCCCCCGCCAGCGAACCGGGCCACCACATCCGGCGTGAGTTGTCCTGCGCGGTCGGACCCGCGAAAGCCCTCAACCGAGGAGGTCGTCCAGGAAGGGGTTGCGGAAGCGGTGGTCGGGGTCGAAGCGCTCAGCGAGTCCGGTGAAGTCGTCGAGGCGGTCGTAGCGCGACGCATACACGTCGCGGTCGGCATGTGAGACCTTGCCCCAGTGAGGCACCGGGTCGAACGGAGCCAAGGCGTCCTCGACCCGTTCGACAGCCCGGTCGACGACCGGCTGGTCCAGGGTCCAGGTGAAGTGCAGCCCGAGGACGTCACGTTCGTGCATCGGGCTGAGCCACAGGTCGTCGGCGGCAATCGTGCGGATTTCGCTGACCTGCAACGCCTCGTCGAGGTCCGGGCCAGCTTCCCAGACCGCCTCGAGGGCATCGGCGGCGTCACGTCGGTCGACGAACCACTCCGACTGGATCTCCTTGCCCGCGCTCGGTGTGTGACCCAGACGGAAATGCGGCAACCGCTCGTGCCACGGACCGGGGCAGCCGAGTTGCTGCGTGACGGACTCGGTCGACATGCCGAGGATCGGGTGACGCGGCCGGGTCGCGCGGGCGGCACCGAACAGCTCGGTCGGGTCGTCGGCAGGGTCACGCATGTCCTTGTGCAGCACGGTCTCGATCACGTCGTCCTGCCAGCGGGTGAAACAGCTCACGCTGTCGGCACCGGCCAAGATCTCGGCGAGGTTGGCGGCAAGTGCGGACCGGGAGAGGTTCACGTAGGCGCGCTGATGTACCGGCTGTGCCGGCACCAGGTCCAGCGTGAGGGCCGTGACGACCCCGAGTGCACCGAGGTGCACGACACAACCCGGGAAGATGTCGGGATCGTTGGCCCGGCTGACGGTCACCAGCTCGCCGGTCCCGTCCACGAACTCCATCGCCGACACGGCAGCGGCAAGGTTGCGATGACGCACCCCGGACCCGTGGGTAGCCGTGGCACAGGCGCCAGCAACGCTGATGTGCGGCAACGAGGCCAAGTTCGGCAGGGCGAGCCCGTGGTCATGAAGCACGGGCGCGATGTGGCCATAGGTCGACCCCCCCGACACCCGGGCGGTCGCCGAAACGTCGTCAACCTCTACGAACTGCTCCATCGCTTCCAGCGTCACCTGGACCGCCGAGGTGTCCGCCAGGCCGTTGAAGCTGTGACGAGTCCCCAATGGACGCAGCCTCGGTGTGGTGGCGACCACCTCCTGCAACGCTTCGAGCCCGGTCGGCAACCGCACCTCCCGCACCCCATAGGTGAGATTGCCACCCCAGTTCGTCCCCCGCTGGCTCACGCATCGACCCTTCAGGGCGGGAAATCGGCGTCCAACGCCAGACTGACGCGTCACCCTAGCTAGGCAGGTCCGCCGCGGCCGCCCGCAACGTCGTGTCGGCCACCGGCTGCTGCGCAACCGGTGGGGAACCGCATGTCGCGCGACAACGTCGCCGCTGCGGTGGCGCGCCCCGCTCGCGAGGCAGGCATCACCTGGAGGATGATCCCACACACGCTGGCGCATGCCGCGATCACCGCCGCGTTGAACGCCGGCGCGCACTGTGACGTGCAGGACCTCGCACGCCATACCGACCCCAAGACGGCCGCAATCGCCACAGCCTCGACCGGCACGCCACGCACGCCATCGCCCAGTACATCGCCAGCCAGGAGTAGAAAGGCCGGGCGTTGTCACCCGGTTGCTGCGTGGATCGCGTGTCGGCCTGGGATCGGGTCGGCGGTGGCTGCGGCTGGGTGGCGTTGACCTGCTCGCTGTGCGGCCGCCCCGGCGGTGATGACGAGCAGGATGCCGTCGAACCGGTCGCCGATGCGCTGGGTGAGCAGGATGTAGGCGGCCCAACCGACCGCGGCCACGGCGGCGTAGCCGACCCCGGCCGGGTCGATGCACCCTGCCAGGGCTGGGTGAGCAGCACGACGCCGATCAGAGCGAGCGCCGGCCAGCGAAGCGCTCGGATCTCGTGGCTGCGGAGAGCGGCGACGGTGAGGGGGCCGAGGAACTCGACGGCCACGGCGGTGCCGAGCGGGATACGGACGATGGATGCGAGGAACGCGATGGTGACGATCCCGGTGCTGATGCCGAGGCCGATCAGGACGGGCACGTCAGCGCGTCGGACTGGCGCAGCGGCGGTCGGGCCGGGGTCGAGGGCGCCGGCGGCAGCGCGCGGGTCGACCTGCGCCCGAGCGACGCGCTCGAGCTCGCTCTCGCCGCCGGGTCACCGATTCGCGCGTCCGCCCGCGCTCGCGGAGGGCTGAATCAGAGCAGGCTCATGCCACCAGGCTCGAGGACTTCCCCGACGACGCTGCGTCCATCGCGGTGGACATCCGGCGACAGTGGGAAGTCCAGCTGGAGCACGCCGCGGAGCCCGAGGGTGGGGTGAGCGCAGACGAGTCACGTCAAGCCGGAACTCGCGAGGGCCGGTATCGCAGGGCGACCGCCCCCAACCGGAACTCACGGCGATCTACGAGCTCGAGCTGGATGCGCTCGCGCAGACCGGCGAGCAACGTCGGCCCGTGTCCGGCAAGGACCGGCTGCACAAGGAACTCGTACTCGTCGATCAGTCCCAGATCTGCCAGCGCCAGGGGGAGCGTCACGCCACCCAGGAACAAGCGCTCACCTGGTTCGTGCTTGAGCCGCTGAACCGCTTGTTCCAAGTCGCCTCGCACCAGCTCGGCATTCCAATCGACCCCGCTCAGTGTGCTCGACACGACGTACTTCTTCGCCCGGTCGATGGTCTCGGCGAACGGGACCTCCCACGCTTCCATCCAGTCAGGCCACGTGCCCGTGGCCGGCTGCCGCCACGCTGACTCCATCATCTCGTAGGTCACCCGGCCGAACAGCAGGGCATCGGCTCGTTCCATCTCCGCGGCCCAGTAGCGCATCGACTCCTCGTCCGGGGGGAGCCCTGCCTCGTGATGGCAGCAGCCGTCGAGCGTGACGTTGATCGAGTATCGAAGTGCTCTCATCCCGTTGCTCTCCATTGATGCGCGCGGCGCGTTCACCGGACCGGATACAGACGACTGCCGGCGCCGGGTTTCATCGGCGGCCGAGGGCACCTGCGCACACCGCCGCAGACCTGGCGATTCCAGCCGTTGTCTTCAGTCGCGACACCATCGCCTCAGTGCGGCTGCGGCTCGCTGAACAAGACGTCCGGCATCGGCTCATCCATCTGTTCGATGCACACGTCGTCCGCCCAGCCCGAGCGGTCGCCTCCGAGCTGCTCGAGGTACACGCACACGGCGCTCTCGAGGTCGAGCCGCACGAGGTGCGCGTCCGCGAACTCGAAGGAGGGCTCCTGCGCGCGAACCGCGGGTCCGCCCTCCTCGGCGAGTCGACGCTCGCTGACCTCAGACAGCAGCAGCGCACAGCACGAGCAGCGCGGCGCGTACGCCGAGGTGGGACGGATGATTGCCTCCCACGCCTCCCGTCCGTGATGCTCGACGGACCGCAGGTGCTCGAGCGTCGCGCCCGGGCGGCCGCCGTCGCCGTCGGCGAGCTCGACCGGATCGAGCATCGCCACCCACGCGTAGTCCTGAAACATGGGATCGTCGTAGTCGAGGTCCCCGTCAGACGGACGCCGGCGAACCAGCCCGTCCGGCCGCAAAGCCGGTGCCACCGAGGATGCCGGACGCAGCGGCAGCTCGCGCCCTCCGTCGGGCGTGAAGAGCGCGACGGTCCGCGGTACAGACCCGATCTCGGTGTGCAGGAGGTGGCCCTCGAGGTCCTCGACCCGCAGCGCGTCGGGGCGGCGCAGCCACGCCCGCACGTCTGCGCCGAACTGGTCGCGCCCGTGCCGGCGCGTGCGCACGAACTGCAAGCTGGACCAGCGCCACGGTGAAGAGCGCGCCAGTGCCCGGAAGCGTTCCTCGGTGACCCCCATCGACGACAACCGTAGCCATGGCCATCCCGCCGAGCCGGCAGACTCAGCAACCTCGGGCCACCGGGCGTTCTGTAGCGCTCTCACTGATGCGGAGATCGGTTCCGGACGTCAGGCCTGACTCGGTGTGGCACGTCCGGCGGGCACGGCGTGGTCAGCTTGCGCGAGGGAGCTGCGGGGCCAGGTCCAGGCGGAGCGCAGGATGGCGGCCAGGAGCAGCACCTCGAGTCCGATGGAGAGCCCGTAGAAGAAGGTCCAGGACTCACCGACCGCGTTGAACATCGAGAAGGGGATGTATAGCGATGCCACGACGAGGTTGATCACCCGGTTCGCACGCGCAGGCAGGATCACGGAGAGGAAGATCATCAGGCTCGGGACCGCCACCGCCGCGAGAAAGGCGGTGAGAAGGGCCTGGCTGATCTCGAACTCCCAGACGACACCGGCCAGGATGTCGTCGATGACCCCTGGCTTGTACAGGTGGAAGTAGTCCACGTAGATGTACAGGAACATGAAGCTGGTCCAAGCTGCCGCGAGCTGCGCCTGCACCGGCATCCGCGTGTCCTCGTAGGTGATCTCAGCGTTCACTCGCCTCGTCATGGTCTGCTCTTTCGTTCTCTGGCGGGCCCGGCCCACAGCCGATCTGACTGGGTGGGAGCGAGCCGGGTGGAGGGCGTTGCGCCGCCACGGCACTCGTACACCGTACGTCGTACGCTGTACTATACGCGTACGCTGTACGGTTCGTCAGTGCCAAGCGCGAAGATGAGGAGCCCGTGGCCACGGACGAACCCGAACAGCGGCCTGCAGCTGCCGCTTCGTTGAGCAAGCAGCGGGTGGTGACCGAAGCCATCAGGCTCGCCGACACCGGAGGCGTCGGCCAGCTCAGCATGCGCCGCCTCGCTGGCGAGCTCGACGCAGGTGCGATGTCGCTCTACCACTACGTCGCCAACAAAGAAGAGCTGCTCGACGCCATGATCGACCTCGTGTTCGACGAGATCGACCTGCCCGCGGGCGATGGTGACTGGAAGGCCGAGATGCGGCAGCGAGCGGTCTCAGCCCGCCAGGTCCTCGGACGCCACCCGTGGGCGATCAGCCTCATGGAATCTCGAACCAACCCGGGGCCAGCCAACCTGCGCCACCGTGAGGCCGTCACCGCCTGCCTGCGCAAGGCCGGGTTCTCCGTGGAGATGGCGATCCACGCCAACTGGGTGCTCGACAGCTACGTCTACGGGTTCGTCCTCCAGGAAGCCAGCCTGCCCTTCGAGACGGCCGAAGAGCTCGCAGACATGATCGAGGACACGTTCGTCCCACAACTCCCCCCCGACCAGTACCCGTACCTGAACGAGGCAGCCGCGACCCTCGCCGCCGCGGGATACGACCCCGCCGACGAGTTCACGTTCGGACTCGACTTCATCCTCGACGGCTTCGCGCGCCTCGAAGGGCAGGCGCGAGACTGACGACGAGCCCGACGCCAGGTTCGAGCCCCCGCGCCCGTCCGCAGCGTCGTGATGCCTCGACGCGGTGGGGTTGCCAGGGCGGGGCCAGCCACGGGTCTGCGGCACCACCGCGCCGACACATCGCTGGTGGTCGACCTCAGAGCCGCCCGGGACCGTCCGCAACGAGGTGATGCCTCGACGCGGGGGTGTTGCCAGGGCGGGGCCCGCCACGGGTCTGCCGCACCACCGCGCCGACGCATCGCTGGTGGTCGATCTGCCAGCCGCCCGCGCGGGTCTGCGGCGTGGTGATGCCTCGACGCGGTGGTGCTGTCAAGGCGGGGCCTACCCCGGGACGGCCGCACCACCGCGCGGAGCAGGTCCCATCGCCGCACCGCGGGTTCCGCCAACCGGGGGCGCAGACGTCGACGCCAGCACCTCGGTGAGTGCCCGCTGGGTGTCGACCGACGGCCGGGCACCCAGTTCCTCGTCCAGCAGGACCCGGAGCCGGTGGAAGACCCGCACGGCCTCGGCCAGGTCCCCGCGTGCCGCCTCCGCCCGGATCAGGTGCCGGTACCCCGTCTCGCGGAACGGCGCCAGGTCGATGAGGCTGCGCGCGGCCTCCGCGGCGAGGTGGTGATCGCCGCAGGCGAGGTTGACCTCGGCGAGGATGTCCAGCGCGCGCACGGCCCGGTGTTCGAGCACGTCGCGGAGGGTGGCGATCCAGGGCAGGTCCTCGCCCGCCAGCAACGGACGTCGCGTGATGGACGCCCCCACCGTGGCGTCGCCCCACGCGGCGGCGAGGTCGCCACGACGGCGGGCTCCCTCGGCACGGTCGACGGCGTTCGCGGACTCCTCGAGGTCCACCCATGCCGAGCCGAGCAGCGCCTGGTAGCACCCACCGCTGCGGGTGAGGCGACCTGCGCCGGCGTACTCGAGGTTGGCGCGCAGCTTGCTGACGAGGGCACGCAACGAGGCCTGCCAGCTCGGCGGGAGGTCGTCACCCCACAGCGCCGCCGCCAACTCGTCGACCGACACCGGGCGATGGCGGTTGGCGACGAGGTAGACCAGCGCGAGGCGACCCTGGCGACCGGGTAGGTCCGCCTCGTCGAGACGTCGGCGCCCCTCGACCGTGACGCGCGCCGTCAGGTGGAAGCGCACGCTGGGGGACGCCAACTTCACGCCAACACCACGCCAACCTCGCTCGTGCAGGGTGCAAGGATTGTGACACGACGGAGGAATCGATGAGCGAGACTGCGAAGGTCATTCAGTGCCCGTGCGGGGCGACGTTGCACGGCGCGGACGACGACGAGGTCGTCACCGCGGCACAGACCCACGCCCGGGACACCCACGACCAGGAACTGAGCCGGGACCAGGCCCTGTCGATGGCCCGCCCGGCCGACTGAGCAACGTGGCGTCGGCTTCGGCCAGCTCGAGAAGGTCGGCGACCCCGACCGTCACGGCAGGCGGGTGCCGAGGCGGTCGCGCGAGAGTGCCCGCGCGGCCGCCCGGAGGAGTGCCGCGGCGATGGCCAGGGCGACCATCCCGGCGATGATCAGCAGCCACGCCGACAGCAGCAGGGCGCCGCTGGCCTGGCTGACGAGCATCAGCACCACCGGGATGACGACCACCCCGCCGATCTGGAACGCCTCCTGGGTCGTCTTGGACCGGGCCGAGACCAGCGACACGGCCGCCATCGCAGCGGCCGCGAAGGTCGGTCCCACCCACAACGCCATCAGCGTGAACTCGGTGGTCGGCAGCACCAGGCGTCCGACCTGCGTGCCGACCGAGAGGTTCGCGACCGTCGCGTACAGCACGGCGCCGCCGATGCCCAGGATCGCGGCGGGGATCCAGGCCGCGAACAGCTTGGCCACGGCCAGGTCGCGGTCGCTCAGCGGGGTGAGCAGCAGCCCCTCGAGGGTGCCGCGCTCCTTCTCTCCGGCGATGCCGTCGGCGGCGATGACGGCGGCGAACATCACCGGCACCAGCAGCACGAGCGGCGCGAGGAGCCAGGTCACCACGACCTCGGCGACCATGAGCCCCGGATCGGACGAGAGCCCGGCCACGGCGCGGTCCGGAAGTGCGGCCAGCAGGGCGTCGAGGTCGCCGGCGCCGGCGAAGTCCACGAAGCGTGGGACGACGCCGGCCAGGGCGGGCAGCACGATCAGCAGCAGTGCCGGAACGACGATCGACGGGATGACGACCGACTTGCTGCCCCACACCAGCCGGAGGTCCCGGCGGACCACGGCGGCGATGCCACGCCGGTTCATGCGTGTCCTCCCGGGTCGGCGTCGCGTTCGTGCAGTGCGAGGTAGACCTCCTCGAGCGTGGGGTCGAGCCGCCGCACCTCGTAGACGGCCAGTTCGGCCGACGACAGCGCCCAGACGAGTCCGGGGATCTCGTCGCGCGGCACCCCCCGCGCCCGGACCCGACCGGCGGCGTCCACCTCGACGTCGCGGACCGCGGCGAGGCGTGACAGGCGTCGGCGGACGGTCTCGACCTGGTCGGGGGCGACCTCGAGCAGTAACCCACCGGTGCCGTGCTCAGCGGCCAACTCCGCCGGGCTGCCGTCGACGACGATCCGCCCCTGCTCGAGGACGACGACCCGGTCGCACAGCAACTCCGCCTCGGCGAGGTCGTGCGTGGCAACCACCACGGTGCGCCCGTCCTCGGCCGCCAGTGACGCCAGTTCGCGTCGGACCTGGCGCGCCGCGATCGGGTCGAGCGCGGAGGTCGGCTCGTCCAGCAGCAGCACGTCCGGATCGGGCAGCAGCACCCGGGCGAGCGACAGGCGTTGTCGCATGCCGGTGGAGAAGTCCTCGACCTTGTCGGCACCGCGACCGGACAGTCCGAACCGGGCGAGCGAGCTGTCGATGCGCTCGTCGAGGCCGTCGTGGCTGACACCGAACACCTCGGCGGCGAAGCGCAGGTTCTGGGTCGCCGTCATGCGTCGGTCCACCACCGGATCGGCGGGCAGCACCCCCAACCGCCGGCGCACGGCGGGACCGTCGACGGTCGGGTCCAGGCCCCCGACGAGCACCCGGCCCTGGTCCGCGGACAGCAGCCCGGCGAGCAGACGTACCGTCGTGGTCTTGCCGGCCCCGTTGTGGCCGAGCAGACCGACGACCTCGCCCTTCCCGATGCTCAGGTGCAGCCCGTCGATGGCGGTGACCTCACCGAACCGACGCGTGACGCCACGGAGCTCGAGCTCGAGCTCGGGGTCGCGGGTCACGGGCATGGGGTGTCTGATCCGGTCGAGGGGCGAGCGGACTCTACCGGCGGGCGTTCCCGCGACAGCCCGCACGGCGCGCATGCCCCGCCGCCGCCCGGGTGCCGGTGGGGCGCCCCGGTAGGCTGCCTCGGATCGCCCATTGCCGTCGTTGCGAGCGCCCGATGTCCTCCTCCCTCGTCCTTCCCGGCGACGACACCGACCTGCGCGAGGTCACGGCCTCCGAGTCGGCACTGCGCCGCTTCCTGCACGGGCTGCCGGGCGTCGACCAGGTGGGCGTCGAGAAGCGGGTCGCACAGCTCGGGACGCGCTCGATCAAGAAGGACACCAAGACCTTCGCGCTGGACCTGGCCATCCGTGCCGTCGACCTCACCACCCTCGAGGGTGCCGACACGCCCGGCAAGGTGCGTTCGCTGTGCGCCAAGGCCCGCCAGCCCGACCCCGCCGACCCCGACTGCCCCCCGGTCGCCGCGGTCTGCGTCTATCCCGACCTGGTCGGCACCGCCGTCGAGGCGCTGCGGGGCACCGGCATCCACGTCGCCTCGGTGGCGACGGCCTTCCCGTCGGGACGCTCCAGCCTCGACATCAAGCTGCGGGACGTCGCCGACGCCGTCGAGGCCGGCGCCGACGAGATCGACATGGTCATCGACCGGGGCGCGTTCCTCGCTGGCAACTACGGCTTGGTGCTCGAGGAGATCGTCGCCGTCAAGGAGGCGTGCGGGGAGGCCCACCTCAAGGTGATCCTGGAGACCGGCGAGCTCGCCACCTACGACAACGTGCGCCGCGCGTCGTGGCTCGCGCTCGCCGGCGGCGGCGACTTCATCAAGACCTCGACGGGCAAGGTCTCTCCCGCGTCGACGCTGCCCGTGACGCTGGTCATGCTGCAGGCGGTGCGCGACTTCCAGTCGATCAGCGGCGAGTACCGCGGCGTGAAGTCCGCCGGCGGCATCCGCACGGCGAAGGACGCGCTGAAGTACCTCGTGCTGGTCAACGAGACCGCCGGCCCGGAGTGGTTGCACCCCGACCGGTTCCGCTTCGGCGCGTCGAGCCTGCTCAACGACCTGCTCATGCAGCGCAACAAGCAGCGCACCGGCAACTACTGGACCGCGGACCGCGTCACCATCGACTAAGCGTCCGCGCGAGCGAGTCGGGTCGTGACGTCGGTCGTCCACGTGCGTCTCGGGTCACCCCCGCGCGTTCCAGGGGGCGGCCTTGGCGACACCGACGGTCTGGCAGCCGTCGCCCTGGAAGAACTCGGCGTAGGCATCGCAGGAGCCGTCGAGTCGGAGCTCCAGGCTCGTGACGTCCGCGAACTGGAACACCGTCCCGAACAGCATCCGGTGCCAGACCAGGCTGTTGTGGGCCGAGTTCAGGCCGTCGACCCCGTCGGCGAAGCTCACGTCGACCACCGCCCGTCCGGTATCGTCCACCGCTGCCGAACGCAATCGAACGCCGCGACCGTCCACCGGTGAGTGATACCCCCGCTCGGCCTGCTCCGGCGTCGGCGCCTCCTCGAGCAGGACCTCGAGTGCGGCCGTGAGGTCGTCGACGAGGTCGCCCGTCAGCGCGACCTGGGCGGACAGTCGATGCACGTCCTGTGGCTCGTCCCAGTCGGTGCACGGCAGGTAGACGAACGAGGTCTTCCACAAGGATTCACCGCCGGGCGCGGCGTTGACCAGCGACTGGTCCTCGGTGTAGCAGGCCGCGAATTCCTGACGGGCGTCGGCGCCTGCGGCCGGGGCGAGGAAGGCACGCCCGGTGACGAGGCCGCCGTCCCGGTGTTCGAGGAGCGACCACGTCCCGCTTCCCACGTCGAGCACCACCGGCGGCAGCCACGCCCCATCGGCCCGTCGGTTCACCAGCACGTGGTCACCCCGGACGGAGAGGTCCCCGGCCTGCGGAAGCAGCTCTTCCATCGCGCCGTCGGCCAGGCCGAGCGCGATCGGGACCTCCAGCTCGTCGACGACCTCGGCGACCGCCGGATCGATGATCAACAACCGGACCGATGGCGTCTCGCCGAAGACCGGACCGCGCTCGACGAGCGCCACGGCCTGACCGGTGGACTCGACGAAGCCGACACCGCGGGGATACTCGCCGTTGAGTTCACCACCCTCGAACACCACGACGGGGGCTCCGTCCGGTGGATCGATGACGATGTTGTGCATCGCTTCGACGTACTGGGCGTAGATGGCCGTCTCCAGGACAGCCGCGTGCGAGACGCCCATCTCCCAGGCGCCGACGCCCTCGCGGACGACCTCCGCGTCACCACCATCGAAAGGCACCGCCAGCAGGTCTGCGGTGGTGTCCTGGAACCCGCTGCCCGAGCGCTCGGTGACCAACGGCCGCACGAGGCCCAGATCCCAGCCGACGAGTTGGATCTCACCAGGCCCCTCGGCGGCGGCCAAGGTCGTCGTCTCACCGCCGGCATCGCGGTGCAGGACCGGTGCCGCATCCATGCTCTCGGAGTCCGGCTGCCACGCAACGCCCCCATCGCCATCAGGCACCAGCCCGGCGGCGTTCGGCACGCCGGCTTCGAGTTCGAACTCCTCCAGGCTGCCGTCAGCGGCGAGTCGGGTGACGGCAGACGTGCCGCTGTCGGCCTCGATCACCAGCACGTCGGCCGCCATGCCGCTCGGCTCCACCCAACCCGACGCGTCGGCGGCCTCGGGCGGTTCGCCGCGCTCCCCCGGCGGCGGCTCGGCCGACTCCGTCGAATCCACCGATGGCGTGGGCGCGGGGTCCGGGCTCTCGGCCACCGGTGGTGGCGGGTCGATGATCAGGCCGCTCGGGCCATCGCCGGCGAGCACCATGCCCGCCACGACCGCAGCGACGGCGAGAGGTGCCCCGACGGTCGCGACCCGGGCCGCCGACCGACGACGACGTCCGCGCCGCACGATGGTGTCGATGGGCGCGGGCCCGTCGGCGCCGCACGCCGCCCGGTCGAGCAGGTCGGAGATGTCAGGCATGGTGCGAGCCCTCCTCGATCGCCGTGACGTCGCCCAGTCGCCGGCGCAGGTTCTCGATCGCCTTGAACGTGGCCGACTTCACCGCGTTGTCGCTGATCCCGACGGTGTCGGCGGTCTCCGCCACGGAGTCGCCGAGGAAGTAGCGGTGGATGAGCACCTGGCGCTGGCGGTCCGGGAGTTCGAGGACCGCGTCGCGGACGGCCATGGCCTCCGCCTGCTCCGCCGACTGCGTCGCTGTCGGCGCGGCGCCGTGCCGGGCATACGCGCGCCGTTCGGCCCCCTTGCGGCGGAAGCCGGAGCGCGCCAGGTTGAACGCGACGGTTCGCACCCAGGCGCCGGGACGCTGCATCTGCGACACCTTGTTCCAGCGCTGGTAGGCACGGGCGAAGGCGTCCTGCGCCAGTTCCTCGGCGACCTCGCGTCCCCCGCAGTACAGCGACAGCGCGCGTACGAGCGCCGCGTACTCGCGGTCGACGAAGTCGCGGAACTCGCCCTCGTCCGTTGCCAACCCTGCCCCTTCCCGGTCTCGTCACCACCACCGACGCACGGGCCGCCCCAGGGGTTACCCCGGCCCCGCAAGCGACGGTCGGCGCCCGCACCACGAGCGGTTCGATTCCCACGGCGACACTATGCTTGACCGGCTCGCCTCCCGTGCGGGCGCGCCGCTGCAAACCCACCGAAGGACCGCGTCGTGGCCAGTGCCACCGTTCCCGACCTGATCACCCCGACCTGGGAGTACGCGCCCGCGCCCGAGGCGCGCGACCTCGCCACGATCCGGGCGTCCTACGGACTGTTCGTGGGTGGCGAGTTCGTCGATCCCGTCGACGGCGGCAGCTTCGCGACCATCTCGCCCGCCACCGAAGAGCACCTCGCCGAGGTCGCCCTGGCCACCTCGGCCGACGTCGACCGGGCCGTGGCCGCCGCCCGCAAGGCGTTCGGCACGTGGTCGAAACTGCCCGGCGCCGAGCGCGGGAAGTACCTGTTCCGCATCGCCCGGCTGCTGCAGGAACGCGCCCGCGAGTTCGCCGTGCTGGAGACGATCGACAACGGCAAGCCGATCCGCGAGACCCGCGACGTCGACGTCCCGACGGCAGCCGCCCACTTCTTCTACCACGCCGGATGGGCCGACAAGCTCGACTGGGCCGGCCTCGGTTCCGACCCCGCCCCGGTCGGCGTCTGCGGCCAGGTCATCCCGTGGAACTTCCCGCTGCTGATGCTGGCCTGGAAGATCGCGCCGGCGCTCGCGTGCGGCAACACGGTCGTCCTCAAGCCGGCCGAGACGACCCCGCTGACGGCGTTGCTGTTCGCCGAGGTGTGCCAACAGGCCGACCTGCCGCCCGGCGTGGTCAACATCGTCACGGGTGCCGGCGAGACCGGCGCGGCGCTGGTGGCACACGAAGGCGTCGACAAGATCGCCTTCACCGGCTCGACGGGGGTCGGCAAGGCGATCCAGCGGCAGCTGGCCGGGACGGGAAAACGCCTCACCCTGGAACTCGGCGGCAAGGCAGCCAACATCGTCTTCGACGACGCCCCGATCGACCAGGCCGTCGAGGGCATCGTCGACGGCATCTTCTTCAACCAGGGGCACGTCTGCTGCGCCGGGTCGCGCCTGCTGGTGCAGGAATCGGTGCACGACCTGGTGATCGACAAGCTGCAACGCCGCCTTGGCACCCTGCGCCTGGGCGACCCGCTGGACAAGAACACCGACATCGGCGCGGTCAATTCGCGCGAGCAGCTCGAGCGCATCACCACGCTCGTCGACGCTGGCGAAGCCGAGGGCGGCCAGCGCTGGTCCCCCGCCTGCGAGCTGCCGGACCGCGGATTCTGGTTCGCACCAACGGTGTTCACCGAGGTGTCGCAGTCGTCGCGGATCGCGCAGGAGGAGATCTTCGGGCCGGTGCTGTCCGTCCTGACCTTCCGCACCGCCGAGGAGGCCGTCGCCAAGGCCAACAACACCCCCTACGGCCTGTCGGCGGGTGTGTGGAGCGAGAAGGGCTCGCGGATCCTGTGGATGGCCGACCAGCTGCGCGCCGGCGTGGTGTGGGCCAACACGTTCAACCGCTTCGACCCGACGAGCCCGTTCGGTGGCTACAAGGAGTCGGGCTTCGGCCGCGAGGGCGGCATGCACGGACTGGCTGCCTACCTCGAGCACGAGCTGTGACCCGGCCAGACACCGCGACCGACTCCCGGCACGACGCACGAAAGCAGGCCCGATGAGCCGCCTCGACGTCCGCAAGACCTACAAGCTCTACGTCGGTGGCGCGTTCCCGCGCTCGGAGTCGGGCCGCGTCTACGAGGTCACCGACGCCAAGGGGCGCTTCCTGGCCAACGCCGCCCGGGCCTCGCGCAAGGACGTCCGCGACGCGGTCGTCGCCGCACGAAAGGCACAGCCGGGCTGGGCCGCCGCCACGGCCTACAACCGCGGCCAGGTGCTGTACCGCGTCGCCGAGATCCTCGAGGGGCGCCGCGACCAGTTCACCGCCGAGGTCGCCGACGCCGAGGGCATCAGCGAGCGAAAGGCCGCCGCACAGGTCGACGCAGCCATCGACCGCTGGGTCTGGTACGCCGGGTGGTCGGACAAGTTCCAGGCGGTGCACGGCACGGCCAACCCGGTGGCCGGCCCCTACTTCGACATCTCCGTTCCCGAGCCGACCGGCGTCGTGGCCGCCATCGCGCCGCAACAGTCGTCGCTGCTGGGATTCGCCTCGGTCGTGGCGCCCATCGTCGTCAGCGGCAACACGGTCGTCGTCGTCGCCAGTGCGTCACGACCGCTGCCGGCCGTCACGCTGGCCGAGGTCCTGGCGACGTCAGACGTCCCCGGTGGCGTCATCAACATCCTGACCGGGCATCCCGACGAGCTGGCCCCGGTCCTGGCGGGTCACCTCGACGTCAACGCGCTCGATCTCAGTGGCATGGCCGGCCGCGACACCGCAGAACTGCAGGCCGCGGCCGCCGAGAACGTCAAGCGGGTCCTGAAGGTGCCGACCACGGAACCCGACTGGACCCGGACGCCGGCCGGTCCACGCCGCATCGTCGCGTTCTGCGAGACCAAGACCGTCTGGCACCCCAAGGGACGCTGACGCCGAAAGCCCCTACGAGAACACCCGACGTCGACGTCCACACCGCAGGATCGGGTCAGGACGGCGAAGGTTCGGCGGTCGGTTCCCCGGTCCTGGCCCGTGCCCAGCGTCGGATGCGCTCACCCAGGGCGTCGGACGGCAGCAGCAGCGCGGCATCGTGACGGTCGCGCGTCACGATGCGTGCGACGTCGGCGACCAGCAGCGTCGTGTCGGGCCGCTCGAGCACCTCGATCGTGTCGCCGGCCTGCATCGGTCCCTCGACGAGGACGCGCAGGTAGGCCCCCGGCCGTCCGGCGGCGAGAAAACGCGGCACCAGGTCCGGCACGTCCCAGAACGCCGCGAACGTGCGGCACGGGAGGCGAGGTCCGGTGACCTGCACGGTGCAGGCACCGACCCGCCACACCTCGCCGATCCGTGCGCGGGACACCTCGAGGCCGCTCGTGCGCAGGTTCTCGCCGAACGACCCGGCCGCGACGACCCGTCCGAGGTCGGCGCTCCAGGCGTCGGCGTCCTCCTGCGCATACACGTACAGGGCCTGGTCGGGACCGCCGTGGTGGCGCAGGTCGGCCTGCTCGTCGCCGGCGAGTCCGTCATCGCCGGCGACGACGGGACCCTCGACGGGACGCTTGTCGATCGCGGTCCGACCGACGGCACGGTCGCCGAAGGGGCGGCTGCGTCCGACGCAGATCGCCAGGACGGAGGGCGGCGTGCTCACGCCGGTCCCCGGTCACGGCGGACGGGCCGCGGCCCCTGGGCGCCGGGGTCGCGGTACAGCCGTGCTGCGGACGGCAGGCCACCGAGCCGCTTGTGGGTGCGGTGCCAACGCGGTTCGCCGGCGAACACGTCACCACCCGAGGTGGCCTGGGCGGGAACGGGCTCGCCGGGCCGGCCGGTGATCAGCAGCACGACGGACCCGAGGATGACTGCCCCCGCGACCAGCGTGCGACCGCTCACGAGTTCGCCCGCGAACGCCCAGCCGAGGAGCACCGCGACCACCGGGTTGACGTAGGCGTAGGTGCCCACCAGCGTCGTCGACGCATTGCGCAGCAGCCAGCTGTAGGCGGTGAACGCCACCAGGGAGCCCGCCGTGGTGAGATAGACCAGCGCCAGCACACCGCTGGTGTCGATCTGCGACCACACGATGCCGGCGACCTCACCGGAACCGACCGCGATCACGGTGAACAGCAGCGCGGCGCCGAGCATCTCCATCGAGGCGGCCACCAGGGGGCGTGCTGGCGCGTCCGCCAGGCGGCTGCGCATCGAACCGGCCGCCCACGCCAGCGTCGCGATCAGCACCAGCAGCATGGCGCCGAGCTGCCCGCCGCCGCGGGGATCGACGAGTGCGGCGACGCCGAGGAAGCCGACGAGCAGTCCGATCCACGCGCGCCGCGAGAGCTTCTCGCCGAGCATGCCGCGTCCAAGCAGGGCCATCCACAGCGGCACCGTGGCACACAGCAGGGCGGCGGTGCCCGAGGAGATACGCGTCTGTGCCAGCGACACCAGGCCCGTGCCACCGACCAGCAGCAGCGCACCGGACTGGATCGCGTGTCCCCACTGACGCAGGGTTACCCGGTCGCCACCACGATCGCCGCGACGCACGGCCCAGGCGAACAGCAGCGCCCCGGCGATCGCGAAACGGATCGCCATCATCGTGAACGGTGGAATGGTCTCGATCGCGACCTTGATCGCGAGGAAGGTCGAGCCCCAGATCACGTACACGCACAGCAGCGCCAGGGCGACCATCACGCTTCGGGGCGCCGGAGCACGCCGCTCGGGCGGCGGCGGGGGTGTCGGTCGCGGGGTCGCCTCGACCGGGACGACGCTCGGCAGGGCCCCGGCCCGCCGCAGGCGCGCGGCGACGGCGCGGTTGACCGTGCGCGTCATGGCCGCCCCACGGCGGCGATGGACGCCGGGGCACCCGTCACGGCGGACGTCGGCGAGGCCGACACGCGCGACACCGAGACCGGCGGCGTGAGACCCTCGGCGAGGCCGGGTGCCTCGACCGGCTGGCCGTACTGCGTGGACACCGGCACGACGCCGGCCCAGACGGGCAGGTCGAGGTCGGCCTCGTCGTCGCCGACACCGCCCGCCCGCACCTTTGCGACGGCATGGTCGAGCGGGAGCCGCAACACGGTGGTCGCGCGAAGCTCCTGGGGCGTGGGCCAACGCACCTCGGCCCAGCGTCCGGGGGTGACGTGCTCGGTCAGCGTCCGCAGCGCGGCCACCTTGTCGTCGGGATGCTCGATCGCCTGTGCGTCGCCGTGCACCACGACCGAGCGGTAGTTCGCGGAGTGGTGGAACGCCGAGCGGGCGAGGACCAGCCCGTCGAGGAGCATCACGGTCGCGCACACGGGCAGCCCGCGGGCTCCCGCGCGCATCGCCCGCGAGGCCGCGGACCCGTGCAGGATCAACGCGTCGCCGTCGCGCCCGTAGAGCGTCGGGACGACGACGGGGCGGTCACCGTGGAGGTAGCCGAGGTGGCACACCACGCCGGCGTCGAGGATGGCGTGGACGACCTCTCGTGACGTCGTTCCGCGTTCGGGCAGACGCCGCACACGCACGAGGTCGTCGTCGGGAGCAGGGGCGGACAACGGGGTGCCTCGATTCGGCGGACGCGGGTGGTGGCCCCCGCGACCGCACGGAAGATCTGTTACATTACAGTCATGAACACTGAGCCGGTACAGTATGCCATCGCGGGGAACAGCGCGGCAAGCATCGTCCGCTCGGTCGAGCGCGGCGTGTCGGTCGGGGCGTTGACCCCCGGGGAAGCCGTGCCGTCGGTCCGCGCGCTCGCCCGCGATCTGGGGATCTCCCCGACCACGGTCGCCACCGCGTACCGCGACCTGCGGCAGCGGGGGATCCTGGTCTCGCACGATCGTTCCAGGACCGTGGTCGGCCATCGTCCGGCGCTCGCAAGCAGACTCGCGCCCGAACTTCCCCTCGGCGTCCGTGACCTCGCGTCGGGCAACCCCGATCCCCAACTGCTCCCCGACCTCGGCCCGGCGTTGCAGGCGGTCGGCCCCGTCCACCGCCTCTACGGCGAGGAGCCGGGGGTCGAACAGCTCCTGTCGCTGGCGCGCGCAGCCTTCGCCGCGGACGGCGTGGCCGACGACCAGCTGGCGGTCGTGGGTGGCGGCCTCGACGGCATCGAGCGGGTCCTCGAGGTCCATCTGCGCATCGGCGACCGGATCGGGCTGGAGGATCCCGGGTACGCCGGCTCGCTGGACCTGGCACGGGCGCTCGGACTCGAACCGGTCGGCATCGAGGTCGACGACGAGGGTCCGCTGCCGGATGCCCTCGCCGAGGCGCTCGACCGCGGCATCGCGGCGCTGCTGCTCGTTCCGCGGGCACAGAACCCGTACGGCGCCGCACTCAGCGCCAGCCGGGCGGCCGAGCTGCGACCGCTGCTCGACGACCACCCGGACGTGCTGCTCATCGAGGACGACCATGCCGGCCCCGTCGCCGGCGCGGCCCTGATCACGCTGAGCGCCGGGCGCGAGCGGTGGGCGGTGGTGCGCTCCGCCGCCAAATCGCTCGGGCCCGACCTGCGGGTGGCCGTGCTGGCCGGCGACGAGGAGACGGTCGGACGGGTGCTCGGGCGCCAGCGGCTGGGCACCGGATGGGTGAGCCACCTGCTGCAGCACCTCACCGCCGAGGTGTGGCAGCGCGCGGACGCCGAGGGCACCCTCGCGTCAGCCACGGCCATCTACGCGCAGCGGCGTCAGGCCCTGCGCGACGCGCTCGCTCCGCACGACCTCGTCTGTCACGGCGCCAGCGGCCTCAACGTCTGGATCCCGGTGTCGGAGGAGGTCCCGGTCGTGCAGGGGCTGCTGGCGCGTGGTTGGGCCGTGCAGGCCGGCGAGCCGTACCGGCTCGCGGCCGACCCGGCGATCCGGGTCACGGTCGCATCACTGCACCCCGACGAGGCGGACCGGCTCGCCGGCGACCTCGCCGACGTCCTCGCCAACCGGCTCGGGACGCGTCGCGGGTGAGCGGACGCGCCCGACTACCCTGGGTGCCGTGAGCCATCCCGCCCCGAACCCGTCTGCCGACGTGCCGCGTGCACGGGTCGTGCTGCTGTCGGGCCCGTCCGGCTCGGGCAAGTCGTCGCTGGCGGCGCGGGTCGGCCTGCCGACGGTCTGCCTCGACGACTTCTACCGCGACGGCGACGACCCCGCGTTGCCGGTGGGCGAACTCGGCATCGTCGACTGGGACGACCCGGCGTCGTGGGACGCCGAGCGCGCCGTGGCGACGTTGAGGGAGCTGGCCGCCACGGGACGGGCGGAGCTGCCGGTCTACGACATCCCCAGCAACCGTGCCGTCCGCAGCCACACCGTCGAACTGGGTGACGCGCACCTGGTCGTCGCCGAGGGCATCTTCGCCGCCGAACTGGTGGAGCGGTGCCGCGAAGCCGGCATCCTCGCCGACGCCCTGTGCCTGACCCACCGTCCCGTCGTGACGTTCTGGCGCCGGCTGGTGCGTGACCTGCGGGAGGGCCGCAAGCCACCCTCGACCCTGCTGCGCCGCGGCCTGTACCTACTTCGGCAGGAGCCGCGCATCGTCGCCCGCCAGATCGCCCGCGGCGCCGTGCCGGTCACGGCCCACGACGCGACCCTGCGCCTGCAGCGGCTGCTGACCGCGCCTGTCGGGCACCCCCGACTCGACGAGGACGCGGCATGAGCGGGGTGCACGAGACCGCGACCGGGTTCGACGGCGTGGCCGCCGAGTACGAGTCCGCCCGCCCCGGCTACGAGGCCTCGATCGTGGGCAGGATGGTGGACCTGCTCGGCCTCCGAGCCGGCCGCCGCGTCGCCGACGTCGGCGCCGGAACCGGCAAGCTGACCCGGTCGCTGCTGACGACGGGCGCCGAGGTGGTCGCCGTCGAGCCCATGGCGGGGATGCGCGAACAACTGCGGCGCAGCATCCCGGCACCCGAACTCGACATCGTGGCCGGCACCGCCGAGGACCTGCCGTTCCCGGACGGCAGCCTCCACGCGGTCACGGCGGCGCAGGCGTTCCACTGGTTCGCCGGTCCCGAAGCGCTGGCCGAGTTCCATCGCGTGTTGCGACCCGACGGCCACCTGGGGGTCATCTTCAACCGCCGTGACCTGTCCACGCCGGTCCAGGGGGCGCTGGACGAACTGCTCCTGCCCCACCGTGGGGACACGCCGTCGTGGGCACGTCACGAATGGGTCGAGTGGCTCACCGAGAGTCCGCACTTCGCGGCGCCGGTCACCGACTCGGCACCGTGGGTGCAGCACCTCGACGCCGAAGGGCTCGTGGCGAGGATCGCTTCGGTGTCGTTCGTGGCCCGTCTCGACGATCGGACCCGTGCACGCGTCCTGGCTGCCGTGCGCGACCTCTACGACGGCAGCCGCAAGGATCCCGACGGCCGGGTGCCACTGCACTACACGACCGAGCTGTGGGTCCTGGCCCGGCGCGACGCCGACTCGTGAGCTTCGGTGCGGTTCCGGTCCCGGCGGACGACCTCCCCGACCTCGACCGCATCCGCGACGCGCTCGCCCGATACGTCCCGCGGGCCGCCGCCGAGCACGAAATCGTCGACACCTGGCAGGCGGCGACGGCACTGGTCGTGGCGCCGGGCGAGCACGGCCCGGAGCTGGTGCTGATCGAGCGGGTGCGACGTGGCGGGGACCCGTGGTCGGGCGACATGGCGTTGCCGGGCGGCAAGCGCGAGCCCGACGATCCCGATCTCGCGGCGACGGCGGTGCGCGAGACCCGCGAGGAGGTCGGGATCGCCCTGGGTCACCCGGTCGGCCGCCTCGACGACCACGAGGGACGCCGTCACGCGGGTCGCGTCGCCACCTACGCGTTCGTCCTCGACGAGCGACCGGCGATGACGCCCCATCCCGACGAGGTCGCCGACGCGCTGTGGGTGCCGCTCGCGGCCCTGCTGGATCCGGCGGCGGCGGTGCCCCACCACCTCCCCGGCTACGACGAGGTCTTCCCGGCCATCGATCTGGGTGGGCGGGTGGTGTGGGGCCTCACCCACCGCACCCTCGCGACCTTCCTCGCCGCGCTCGGCCTGCGTCTGCCGCCGTTGCCATGAGCGGGGCGCTCCGCGTCGTGACCGTCGCGGCCACCAGCGTCGCGGCGCTCTGGCTCGTGCTCGCGGCGGCGGCCTTCGTCTTCCAGCGCCAGCTGATCTATCTCCCCGATCGGAACGCCCCACCCGCCCCGCCTGGCGTCGAGGAGGTGACCCTGACCACGCAGGACGGACTGGCGCTGACCGCATGGTTCGTCGCCTCGCCGGAGCCTGCCGTGTCGACCGTGCTGGTGACCCCCGGCAACGCCGGCAGCCGGTCGTTGCGCCTCCCCCTCGCGCACGGCCTCGCCGAACGGGGCCACGCCGTGCTGCTGCTCGACTACCGCGGATACGGCGGCAACCCGGGCCGCCCGGACGCGCAGGGCCTGCTGGCGGACGCCGCGGCCGCCCGTCGACATCTCCAGGGCCGCCCGGACGTTGCGCCGGACCGCATCGTGCACCTCGGCGAGTCCATCGGCACCGGCGTCGCCGCCGCCCTCACGGCGCAGGAGCCGCCCGCCGCCCTGGTGCTGCGGTCACCGTTCCCCTCGCTGGCCGAGGTCGCCGCGCGGCACTATCCCTTCCTGCCGGTACGGAGCCTGCTCCGCGAGCGCTTCCCGGTCACGGACGACCTGGCGGCGTGGGAGGGCCCGACGCTCGTCGTCGCGGGAACCGGTGACCGGATCGTCCCGCCAGGCCTCTCCGGTGCGGTCGCTGACGCGACCGGGGCCGAAGTGCTGTGGCTGGAGGGCGTCGACCACAACGACCGCGAGTTGCTGGACGGCGCGACCTACCTCGACGGGGTGGACGCCTTCATCCGCACCGCACTCGACGGCGCCCCGACGACCGCACCGTGATCCCGCTCCTCGTGCAGCACGGCCGTTGACCGACAGCCGCGCCGCTACCCGCAGCGACGCGGCCCGTCAGTCCCACTTCTCCCACGTTCCCCAGTCCTCGTCGTCCTCACGGCGCCGACGGTCCTGCTCGTCGAGGTCGAAGGGGCCCTCGTTGAGCCGGTCGGCGTGCGCCTGGGCGGCCGCACGGTCCGGGAAGCTGGCCACGGCCTTGCCGCCCCGCGTGTCCACGACCTCGTAGGTCTGCGCCCGCGGGTCGAAACGCTTGGGGTTGATCTGCTGGACCTCGAAGCGGGCCACGTCGTCCTCCTCGTCGCCCGACCCTCACCCGGGGCCGGCGTCTGGCGCGGTCGGTGCGGTCGGACGGTCGATCGCCCCGCCGAAGCGTCGGTCCCGTCGTTGGTAGTCACGGACGGCCCGGCGCAACGCATACCGGTCGAAGTCGGGCCACAGCAGGTCGGTGAACACCAACTCGGCGTACGCGGCCTGCCACAGCAGGTAGTTGGACAGCCGCTGCTCCCCGGATGTGCGGATGAGCAGGTCGACGTCGGGCATCTCGGCGTCGTAGAGCCGCTCGGCGATCGCGCGCTCGTCGACCTTGCGGACCCGGCCGGCGCCGGCGTCGTCGACCAACCGCTGCGCCGCGTCGATCAACTCGGTCCGTCCGCCGTAGTTGAAGGCGATGCGCAGGGTCATACGACGATTGGCCGCCGTGAGCGACTCGGTGTCCTCGATGAGACGCACCAGCCGCTTCGGAACGGGACGGTTGCGTCTGCCGATGAAGCGAACCCGGACCCGACGGTCGTGCAGCTCGTCCGCCCGACGGACCAGCAGCGACTCGTTGAATCCCATCAGGAACCGCACCTCGTCGGGCGGCCGCTTCCAGTTCTCGGTCGAGAACGCGTAGACGGTCAGGTCGCGCACGCCCAGTTCGAGTGCGCCCTCGACGGTGTCGAACAGGGCCCGCTCCCCGGCCTCGTGCCCCTCGTTGCGCCGGCGTCCCTGCCGGTTCGCCCAACGTCCGTTGCCGTCCATGATGATGGCGACGTGACCGGGGATGCGGTCGGGCGCGAGGTCGAGCTCCTCGAGGTCCACGCGTCTCCTGAGCTGTCGGGCGCGGACCGGGCAGCCTACTGCCGGGGCACCAGCTCGTAGCTGCGCAGCCGCCGGTCGAGATGGTGTTCGACGAAGGCGCGGACATAGGAGGCCGCCGTGCGCTGGGCGTCGGGCCGGTCGCGTGCGAGCGCGGGCAGCGCGGCCCACTCCCCCGGCGCCCCCAGCAGTCGCACGGCCTCGATGACGTCCTGGTCGACCGCGCGGGTCCCCGTCGGCGCACACGCGGCGCACAGCGTGCCGCCGGCCTTCACGCTGAGGAAGGCGTGCCGACCCGGGGTGCGGCAGACCGCACACGCCTCGGTGAACGCGTGGAATCCGACGATGGAGGCCAGCCGGAGCAGGAACGCGTCGACGAACACGGCCGGCTCGGGAGGCGCCGCGTCGAGCGCCTGTAGTCCGGCACGCAGCAGCAGGAACAGGGCATTGTCGCGCTCGCCCTCCTGCGCGACGAGGTCGGCGAGCTCGGTCATGGTCGAGGCGCAGGCCGAGAGGGCGAAGTCCTCGCGGACACGGGCATGGGGGGCGATGAGCTCGGCCTGGTTCACCACGTCGAGGTTGCGGCCTTCGTAGAGCTGCAGATCGACGTGGCTGAAGGCCTCGAGCCGGCCACCGAACCGCGACCCCGGCCGGCGCACGCCCTTGGCGACCGCACGGACCTTGCCGCGGCCCTGCGTGCACAGGTGCACGATGCGGTCGGTCTCGCCGAGCTTGTAGCTGCGCAGGACGATGCCCTGGTCGCGGTAGGTGGCCACGTCAGCAACCGGGGTCGGCGGCGTCACACGGCCCGTCGGACGCCGCGCCATCGAGGTCGCGCGAGAACATCACGACGTCGGCGAACTCGCGGTAGCCGGCCCGCCGCCAGAACTGCCGTCCTGCGCCGTTGCCGTCGAAGACCAGCAGGCTGACCCGCCGGCAACCACGGGCATGCAGCCGGTCCTCGACCTCCTTCACCAGCGCTTGGGCGACCCCACGACGGCGTGCCGAGGGATCCACCGCCAGCCGGCTGATCGAACCGCGCCGGCCGTCCCAGGCGCCGATGACGACACCGAGGAGCCGGCCGTCGTCGTCGCGCGCGCCGACCACCAGCCCGGCGTCGTGGCGACGGACCCGGTCCAGCTCGGCCGCGGGCACGGGGCCCAGGTGCTCGGTGCGGGCCCACAGCGCCAGGGCGTCGTCGACCTGGCCGTCGGTGAGGGTGTCGATCAGCATGCCGACCGTTGTACCCGACGACGGGGACCGGACGACGCTTCGGCCACGGGTCAGAGCAGTGGCCAGGGAAACGGACGCTCCCCGTGCGGTTGGGGGAACGCCTCGAGGTCGCCCAGACGACGGAGGCGGTCGGCCAGCACCGCCACCTCCGGTGCGCTGAGCAGCCCGACCAGCCGCGGCAGCAGTCGCTCCTCGAGTTGCTCCGCCAACGCGGCCACCGCGGCGGTGAGGGCTGCGGGGACCGGCTCGCCGGCGAAGTGCCACCCGACGGTACGCAGCTTGAACTCGGTGGACAGCGAGACCCCGTGGTCGACCAGGCGGACCCTGGGTGCCACCGCGTCCGGCGGCGTGGGACTGGTTGGCTGCTCGAGCAGCACGTGTCCGCCCTTGCGGTCGGCGTTGTCGATGACGAGGTCGAACACGACCATCGTCATCAGCTGCCCGATCACGGCCGGTTCACCGTGCTCGAGCAACCAGAAGTAGTGCTGCTGCGGGTCGTGCGGGACGAACCGCTGGAGGCTGCCGATCCCGAACGGGCCGTCCTCGCGGCGGACGGTCGTCGGGACCAGGTCCCAGCCGAGCGCGTCGGAGATCTCGAAGGCGGCCACCTCGCGCGCATGGAGGGTCCCCGTCGGGAAGTCCCAGAGGGGCCGCTCGCCGCGTTGCGGCTTGTACACCGCCAGGTCGTCGGGGGCGAGGTCCTCGACGGCCGGCTCCCGCCCGAGGTCGGCGGCGATGGTCGCCAGATCGCGCGGGTCGCGGTCCCGCAGACGGACCAGGAGCGTGGCATTGGAGGCGTCGGCGAACTGCCCCACGGGCTCGAGCGGCGCCTCGAGCAGCCGGCGCCGCACCTCGTCGACAGGCGCGGGCGACTCGCACGCGGGGGCGTCGCCGTGGGGGTCCACGTCAGCGGGCGAGGCGCCCGTGACCGTTGGTCGACGGGCAGACGTGGGTGCCGTCGGCGGCCATCGGTCGGCCACACAGCTGACAACGGGGCCGGCCCTGCCCGACCAGTTCGTCGGCGTGGGCGGCCAACCGGCGCGCCTGGTCCTGGTTGCACCAGATGCGGACCTCGCGCGGTTCGGGCAGGTCGGTGAGCTCGGACTCGTCCTCGACGACCAGCAGCTCGGTGAACTCGAGGACGAAGGCGCCACCCTCGTCGTCGACGCCGACCCCCAGCTCACCTGCACGCCAGCGCGGATCGATCGGCTCGCGCAACGCCATGGCCGCCCGGTCCCAGTCCGTCGCCGGGCGGTCGTCGACGCGGGCGAGCAGTTGGGCGAGCAGGTCGCCGATGCCCGCGACCTGCTGCTTCTCGAGCACCAACGTCACGAGTTCCCGCTCGTCCTGCGCCTGCACGAAGAAGGTGCGGTTACCCGGTTCGCCGATGGTGCCGACGGTGACGTGATGCGGATCGGTGAGCTCGACGTCGATCACGGCCGACCCCCCTGCAGCGGACCAGCGGTGAGGTTGCAGGCGGCGACCACCGGTGCGTGCCCGTCCGCGAGGTGCAGCACGCTGGCGGACGCGGGTGAGACGACCAGCCGCTGGAAGGCGTCCAGCGGCATGCCGAGGAAGTGCGCGAGCAGGGCCTTGATCACGTCGGCGTGGCTGACGGCGACGACGGTCTCGTCGGCATGGTCGGCCGCCAGCGACTCGACGGCCTCGACGGCCCGCGCCTGCATCGCACGGATCGACTCGCCACCCGGGAAGGTCACGCGGGACGGGGTGTGCTGGATGACCGGCCACAGCTTGCGACGGCGCAACTGCCCGAGCGGCTTGTCCGTCCAGTCGCCGTAGTCGACCTCGCCGAGGTCGCGACGGGTGCGCACCCGGAGCCCGTGGGGACGTGCCACGAGCTTGGCGGTCTCCTGCGTGCGTTCGAGCGGCGAGGCGTACACGGCCGCGACGGGCAGCTCCGCGAGCAGCGCCGCCGTACGTTCCGCCTGGCCGACCCCGGCCGCGTCGAGGTGGACGCCGGGCGTCCAGCCGCCGAGGCGCTTCCCCGTCGCGGCGGTGGTGGCGTGCCGGACCAGGACGATCGTTGCCACGTGGTCTCCTCGGTGGTCACGTGGCAGCCGACGCTACTCGACCGGCCGGCGACGTCGGTGGGCCGGCCCGGTCGGGCGTCCGGCGGCGGGGGAAATCGATCGGCTGCAGGATGCAGAACACGTTGCCGCCGACCGGGGCGGTCAGCCGCCGCGCGGGCGGCGCGGTTCGGTGGCCGCACCGACGTGCGACTCGAGCCAGTCCGCGATCGGTCGGGCCGCACGCCACAGTCCGGTGATCCGGTCGTAGGCCGCGGCGGTGTGCATCCACGGCTCGATCGGCCACGCCCGGAGTCCCGCGAGACGCGTGTGCCGCAGCAAGGCGATGTTGGGGTGGTCGGCCGGATAGCCGCGCGGCGCACGCTTGAGCGCGCTGCCGGTCACCTCGATGCCCGCCGCCGTGACGCGGTCGACGATCCGGGCGAGCTCGCCGCCCCGACGGGCATCGGCGACGGCCTGACGGAACCGGTCGAGCTGGTCGCGCGACAGCTCCCAGTACCCGCAGCCGGCCCGCAGGCCGGTCGCGTTGAGCTCGGCGTAACAGCTCGCGCGGCCGGTGCCGTCGCGGAACGAGATGACGGCACCGCAGTGGGTCTTGTACGGCCGCTTGTCGTTGGAGAAGCGGACGTCACGGTTGGGGCGGAAGACCTTGCCGCTCCCCCAGCCGTCGTCGTCCGCTCGCGCGAGCAGCGACTCCATGGGGATCCGCACGGCGCGCTCGTAGACGTCGCGGTTGTCGTCGAACCAGGAGCGGTCGTTGTGGTCGTCGTCGGACAGCGCGGCATAGAAGGCGAACGCCTCGGGCGGGAACCCGGCGAAGGGCGCCAGTGAGGTCGCCATCGTCAGTACGCGCGGGCGAACACGACGCGTTTGCCGTAGGCCGACGCCTTGCCGCAACGGATGCAGGCCCCGATCTCGTCGTCCCCGTCCACCGGGATGCAGCGGGGGGTCGCCGCCGTCTGCGCCTTGATGTCGTCCTCGCAGGACTCCTCGCCGCAGTGCAGGGCATAGCCGAAGCCGACGGCGACCTGGGCCGAGAAGGCATCCCAGTCGTCCACGACAGCGCTGCGCTCGTCGCGGAAGCGCCGGGCACGTTGGAGGAGCTGGTCGTGGTAGGCGTCGAGCCGCTTGGGCACCGCGGCGACGAACTCGTCGAAGCCGAGCGCGTCCTTCACGGGACGGCCCTTCTCGTCCACCTCGCCGATGCGCTGGGCCATCAGCACCTGTCCCGCCTCGAGATCGCGGGGGCCGAGCTCGACGCGTAGCGGCACGCCCTTGAGCTCCCAGTCGTTGAACTTGAAGCCCGGTGAGGCGTCGCGATCGTCGACGTGTGCCCGGACGCCCGCGGCCGTGAGCGCGGCGGCGAGTTCGCGCGCCTTGGCGAGGGGGGCAGCGGCCTGGTCGCCGCGGCCGATGGGGACCAGAACGACCTGGATGGGGGCGAGCCGCGGCGGCAGGACCAGGCCCTGGTCGTCGCCGTGGGCGAGGATGACCGCGCCGATCATGCGCGTGGACATCCCCCACGAGGTCGTGTGGGCGTGCTGCAGGTCGTTGTTCTCGTCCTGGAACGTGATGTCGAACGCGGTCGCGAAGTTGGTGCCGAGGTAGTGCGAGGTGCCCGACTGCAGCGCCTTGCCGTCGACCATCATGCCTTCGATGGAGTAGGTGTTGACGGCGCCGGCGAAACGCTCGCCCGGGGTCTTCTCGCCCTTGACGACCGGGATGGCGGCGACGTTGTTGGCGAACTCGGCGTAGACGTCGAACATGCGCAGGGTCTCTTCACGCGCCTCGGCCTCGGTGGCGTGCGCGGTGTGCCCTTCCTGCCACAGGAACTCGGTCGTGCGCAGGAAGATGCGCGGACGCAGTTCCCAGCGGACGACGTTGGCCCACTGGTTGATCAGGATCGGCAGGTCGCGGTAGCTCGAGACCCACTTCGCGTACATCTCGCCGATGATGGTCTCGGAGGTCGGCCGCACGACCAGCGGCTCCTCGAGTTCCTTGCCGCCGGCGTGGGTGACGACGGCCAGCTCGGGCGAGAACCCCTCGACGTGCTCGGCCTCGCGTTCGAGGTAGGACATCGGGATGAACAGCGGGAACGAGGCGTTGACGTGCCCCGTGTCCTTGAACCGCTGGTCGAGTTGGGCCTGCAACAGCTCCCACACCCGGTAGCCGTACGGGCGGATGACCATCGAGCCCTTGGCCGGGCCACGGTCGGCCAGTTCGGCCTTGAAGACCAACTCGTTGTACCAGGCGGACACGTCCTCGCTCAGCGGGGTCACGCCGAGGTCGCTCTTCCTTGCAGCCATGGTTCGCACGCTCTTCGGTCGACCGGATCCTGCGGGGGGCCGAGGCTAGCGCCGTGCCGGCGCGGACCCCGACGGCTGCCGGCACGGCGCCGCGGGCGCGACGCCAGCGGGCGCGGCCGTCGTGGCCGCGCCCGCGCGTTCGCGTGTCACCCGGATGTCAGGCGTCCTCTTCGGCTTCGTCCTCGTCGGTGGCGACGTCGGCGTCACCGGGCTCGGACTGGGCGCCGCCCTCCTCGACGGGGCCGCCCTCGGGGGCCACGGCCCACCAGGTGCCGTTGAGGCCCTGACCGCGGACGTCCCCCTGGTCGGCGTCGGAGATGAAGTGGTACAGCGGGGCGCCGTCGTAGGTCACCTGGGTGCCGGTGCCGTCCCCACGGTCGGTGGTGCCGAGCAGCGACTCGTCGAGGTCACCGGAGACGGTCGGCTGGCCGTCGACGAGCAGCGGCTGCCACACCTGGGCGCAGTCGTTGAGGCAGTTGCTGGTGCCGTCCTCGTCGTTGGTCGACAGGTACAGCGTGCGGCCCTCGCCGTCGACGAGGTGGTCGCCGATGTCGGACGACGCGACGCCCAGTTCGACCGCACCGGCGCCGTCGGCGCCTTCGTCGGCCGTGGCGCCCTCGGCGCCCTCGTCGGTCGCGTCGTCGTCGGTCGCGTCGTCGTCTGCCGTGTCGGCGTCTGCCGTGTCGGCGTCGGCCTCGGTGTCGAGGTCGGTGTCGTCGGTGCCGGTCTCGGTCTCGGTGTCCTCGATGCCGGGATCCTGGGCGTCGTCGCCGGCGTCGCACGCCGCGAGGGCGAGGGCCGCGACCGCGGCAACGGGAAGGAAGCGGGAACGCAGCTTCACGGGCTCTCCTGGAGGGAAGGGTTGCTGGGGGAACCGCCAGGGTCCCCGGCCTCGCGCACCGACCCGCACACACCCCCGTACGACAGGACGCCGTACGAATCCGCCGCACGTTCGATAGACGTCGTACGTGACGACGGGAAGCGCCCCCCCGCTGGGGACCGCCGTCAGCCCACCTGCACGCCGCCCCAGAAGGCGATGTGGTCCCGGATGTGGGACGCCTTGGGCTTGGGATCGCGATAGGTCCAGGCCGCGGTGGAATTGGTCTGCCCGTCGACGACGACGTCGTAGTAGGACGCCGTTCCCTTCCAGGGACAGAACGTGGTCCGATCCACGGGTCGCAGCAGGGAGAAGTCGACGCTGTCCGGCGGGAAGTAGTGATTGCCCTCGACCATCACCGTGTCGGCGCTGTGCGCCAGCACCACGCCGTTCCAGGTGGCGCTCGGCATGCACCGCTCCTCTTCGCTCGTCGCCAGCGGCAGCGAGACTACGCCGGGCCCCCGTGGCGGACCCGCCCGATCAGCCGAGGCCCGCCCGGCTCAGCCGAGGCGCGCCCGGATCTCCTCGACGAACTCGGGGTAGCGACCGGCGGCCGCCGCCAGGACGACCGGGCCGGCCTCGGGCAGGTCGTTGCGTTCGAGCAGGAAGCGCACCATCTCGGTGGCCACCTGCACGGGCGGTACGCCGTGCAGACCGAGCCCGCGCCGGCTGTGGTGCGCCAGGGTCGCCTCGATCCGGCGTCCTCCACCGAGCAGCACCTGGAACTGCTCGGGTCCGGTCTGCAGCACCACCGGCTCGTCCACCCCGTCCCCCGTCCTGCTCAGTAGCCCAGGCGACCGAGCTGTTTCGGATCGCGCTGCCACTCCTTGGCCACGGTGACGTGCGTGGTCAGGTAGACCTTGGCTCCGAGCAGGACCTCGAGTTCCCTGCGGGCCGCCGTCGCCGCGGCCTTGAGGTTGGCGCCGCGCTTGCCGATGACGATCCCCTTCTGGCTGTCCCGCTCGACGTGGATCACCGCGTCGACCTCCAGCAGGTCCTCGCGCTCGTCGGAGGGACGGATCTCGTCGACGGTCACGGCGACCGAGTGCGGCAGCTCGTGCTTGAGGTCCGCGATCAGCTTCTCGCGCAGGATCTCGGCGGCCAGCTGGGCCTCGGGCTGGTCGGAGACGTAGCCGGCTCCGAACAGGCGGGGGCCCTCGTGCAGGTGGGACACGAGGACGTCGAGCAGCCGGTCGACGTTCTCGCCGGTCTCGGCCGACACGGGCACCATGTCGGCGAACTCGCGGTCCGGACCGAGCAGCCGCTGCAGGCGCTCGAGCTGCGGCAACAGGCTCGCCTTGTCCCGGACCAGGTCGACCTTGTTGGCCACCGCGACCACGGGTGTGCTGACGCCGGCCAGTTCACTGGCCAGGAACTCGTCGCCCTTGCCGATGCCGTCTGCGACGTCCACCAGGAAGCACACCGCGTCGACACCGGCCCAGGTGTCGCGGACCAGTTCGTTGAGACGGCGGGTCAACAGGGTGTGCGGCTTGGCGAGGCCCGGCGTGTCGAGGAAGACGAGTTGGGCGTCGGCGCGGGTGACGACCCCACGGATCGCGTTGCGGGTGGTCCCGGGGACTTGGGTGACGATCGCGACCTTCTCCCCCACCATCTGGTTGAGCAGCGTCGACTTGCCGACGTTGGGACGCCCGACCAGCGCGAGCAGCCCGGAGCGGTGCCCCTCGGGCAACGGCTCGTCGGCACCGGCGAGGATGGCCTGCAGGTCGAGCTCGCGGCCGCTCACGACTGGCCCTGGGACAGCCGCTGCGGCCCGAAGCCGTGTGGGAGCAGCTCGGTGATCAGTGTGACCAGCGGACGGCCGGCGTCGCCCGAGGAGTACACGGTCGCCTGGGGGCCGAACTCGAAGATGGTCTGGCGGCAGGCGCCGCAGGGCGTGCAGGGATCGTCGCCGTCGCCCACGACGGCGACCGCGACGATCGGGCGGCGCACGCCGGCGCTGAGCATCGTCGCGATGGCGCTCTGCTCGGCGCAGGTCGTCATGCGGTACGACGCGTTCTCGACGTTGACGCCCTCGAAGACCTGTCCGTCGTCGGTGACGATCACGGCCCCGACCCGGAAGTGCGAGTAAGGCGCGTAGGCCCGTGCGCGTACGGCCCGGGCGCGACGCAGCAGGTCGGCCTCGTCGTAGGTGGCGCCCCGGGGGCGGGGGTCGGACTTCATGCGAGCGCACTCCTGGCGTCGGCTCGGACACACCTGGGACGCGTCCGGGCGGGGTCCCAGACTACGGCGTCAGGTCACCGGCGGACTCGGCCGCTTCCTCGTCGGCACCGACGCGGCTCACCAGCACCTTGCCGACCCGCCGACCCTGGACCCGCTCCACCGTGATGCACAGGCCCTCGAGCTCGAGCCGCTCGCCCTCGACGGGGACGCGCCCGAGCGTGCCGAACACCAGGCCGCCCACGGTGTCCCACCCTTCCTCGGGCAGGTCCGCGTCGAGCAGCTCGTTGAGGTCGTCGACCCCCAGCCGTGCATCGATCCGCATGACGTCGTCGTCGAGCAGTTCGACCAGCGGCTCCTCGTGGTCGTGCTCGTCCACGATCTCGCCGACGATCTCCTCGAGGATGTCCTCGATGGTGACCAGTCCGACCGTCTCGCCGTACTCGTCGACGACGATGGCGAGGTGGACGGTCGCCTCCTGCAGTTCGCGCAGGAGTTCGTCGCAACGTTTCGTCTCGGGGACGAAGGTCGGTCGGCGTACCAGGTCGCCCCACCGCTCACGTCGTCGTTCGGTGGCGACCCGCCGCAACAGGTCCTTCGCGTAGACGACCCCGACGATCGTGTCGGCGTCCTCGGGATCGTGGACCGGCACCCGTGAGTAGCCGCCCTCGAGCACGACCCGCACGATCTCGGTGAGCGGGGCGTTCTCGGGCACGGTCACCATGTCCGGCCGCGGCACCATGATCTCGCGCACGATGGTGTCGGCAAGCTCGAAGATCGACCGGATCATCGCCCGCTCCTCGGGCTCGAGCTCCTCGTCCTGCTCCTCCTCGTCGGCATCGAGTTGGCGCAACTCGTCGTCGGTGGCGTAGGGCCCCGACACCTCATGACGTCGCGGTACCACCGCGCGGCCAAGCGAGACGGCGGCGCGGGCGACGGGATCCAGTACGCGCACGAGTGCCGAGGCCGGCCCGGACAGGCGCAGGCCCGTGGACTCGAGGTGGCGCAGGACGATGGTCCTGGGCGCGACCTCACCGAGCACGAGCACCACGACCACGGCCACGACCAGCGCCACCCCTGCACCCGTGCCGTTGGCGACCTGCCAGCCCGCGAGGACGGCGCAGGCGCCGAGGAGCATGCGGACCGCGACCCCCAGGACGAGCAGCACGTTGAGGCTCGTGACGCGGTGCTCGGTCAGCCACAGCAGCTTGCGCGCGCCGCGGCGGTCCTCTTCCGCCAGGCGCAGGGCGCGGACCACGTTGAGCCGGTCGATCACCGTCTCGAGCGCGGCGAGGAGCGCGGTCAACAGCAGGAGCACGGCGCCGGCGACCAGCAGCGGCGGCAGCGGAACGTTCACCCCTCGGCCGCGTACGAGGCCAGCAGGTCGTCGGTGAGGCCGAACATGGCGCGTTCCTCGTCCGGGTCGGCGTGGTCCATGCCGAGCAGGTGCAGGATGCCGTGCACCGTCAGCAGCCGGATCTCCTCGGCGGGTGTGCGCCCGAGACCGGCGGCCTGGGCGTGCGCGACCGCTGGACACACGACGACGTCCCCGAGCACGGCCGGCGCGTCCGGCGGCGCCTCGCCGGGCGCGTCGATCGGGAACGCGAGCACGTCGGTGGTGCCGTCCTTGCCCATGTGCTGGGCGTTGAGGCCCGCGATGGTGGTCTCGTCCACCAGCAGCAGTGCCAGCTCCATGTCCTCGGGCACCCGCTGCGCCCGAAGCACGTGACGGGCCAACGCCACGAGGTCGTCGGCGTCGACGTCGAGGTCCTGCTCGTCGGCGAGGAAGACGGCCACGTCAGTCCTCGCGCCGGTTGGCGTCGCGATCGCGCTTCCGGGCCTCCTCGGCCTCCTCCTGGGCCTGGTCCCACTCGGCGTACGCCTCGACGATGCGCTGCACGATGTGATGGCGGACCACGTCACCCGCACGCAGGTGGGCGAACGAGACCCCTTCGATGCCGTCGAGGATCTCGCCGACGATGCGCAGACCCGAACGCTTTCCCGACGGCAGGTCGACCTGGCTGACGTCGCCGGTGACCACGGCCTTGGAGTTGAACCCGATGCGGGTCAGGAACATCTTCATCTGTTCAGCGGTGGTGTTCTGGGCCTCGTCGAGCACGATGAAGGCGTCGTTGAGCGTGTTGTGGGTGAGGATGAGGTCCTCGGTCACGTACAACGAGTCGCTCGCGGCCACCCGGATGCAGACGGCGTCCTCGACGCCGTCCGGTTCGATCGCTTCGATGAAGCGTGCCGGTGCGACGCCACGGGCGGCCGTGTACGCGGCGCGCTTGCCGGCGTCGCGGAACGGCTCGACGCCTGCGGGCAGGCGGATCTCGAGGATCGTCGCCTCGCCGCCGGGCCGTGGGTGCGCGACGCCGCCCAGCGAACCGACCAGGAACCGCACGTCGTCGGCCAACGGCGCCGTGTCGGCCGTGTACCGGATCCGGCACGAGCGCCCGCACCGCTCCACCCGGCCACCGTCGCCGTCGAGCAGACCCTGCAGCGTGGCGAGCCGCACGTCGGCGGCGTTGAAACGGTAGACCTCCGCCACGGACCCCGTGGCGACCGCGTGTCGCACCTCGTCGGGCAGCCGCGGAGCGCCCCCGCCGACCGCCGCCGGCTCCGGGGCCGACATCGCCGCCTGCCCGCCGACGAGGAGGCCGAACGCGTAGGGGTCCATCGGGACGTCCCGTCTCGCGAACTCGACGGGCGCACGCAGCAGCGGCAGTGCGTCACGGTGGCGACCGCGGCCGAGCCGGTCGACGAGTTCGCGGGTCTCGAGCACGCGGGGTGCCCGGTCACGCCACCGGTCGGTGCGCGTGGCGACCGCCCACAGGTGATCGGCCGTGCACCGGGTCGACGCGCCGTCGCGGGTGGTGAGCCGGAAGATGTCCTGCTCACCCTGCGGGAAGGTCCCAAGCACCGTCGTCGGCCGCCCGTTCGAGCCGACCACTTCGTCACCGACGTCGAGGTCACCGATCGGACGCCACCCACGCGGCGTCAGCACCCGTTCGCTGACCGGCTGGGCGCGACCACGCATGTAGGCCAGGGGGGCCACCTCGATGGTGCCGCGGTCGACGTGGTTGATCAGTTCCTCGGCCTCCATCATGTCGTGGAGGGCATCCCACAGCGGCTTGAGGTAGGGGTCGATCTTCTCGTGGAGCGTGCCGGGCAGGAACCCGAGCCGCTCCCCCGCCTCGACCGCCGGACGGGTCAGGATGAGGCGGTTGACCTGCTTGGCGCGTAGCGCCTGGACCGCCGCGCCCATCGCGAGGTAGGTCTTGCCCGTCCCCGCGGGCCCGATGCCGAAGGTGACCGTGCTGGCCTTGATGGCATCGAGGTAGCGCTTCTGGCCCAGCGTCTTGGGGCGGATCGTGCGACCGCGATGGGTGATCAGGGCCTCGGACAGCACGTCGGAGGGGCGCTCGCCCTCGTCCGCGCGGATCATCCGGATGGTCTGACGGACCAGCGCCTTGTCGAGCAGCTGGCCGCGACCGAGCAGCAGCACGAGTTCCTCGAACATGCGCGAGACCCGGGCCGTCTCCGTGGGGTCGCTGGCGTGGATCGTGATCTCGTTGCCGCGGACATGGATCTCGGCACTGAACGCGTTCTCGATCAGCTTGAGCAGTTCGTCGTTGGTCCCGAGCAGCGAGACCATGGCGTGCTCACCGGGGACGAGCACCTTGACGCTGTCCGCTGGCACGGCGGCCGTGCGGTGGTCGCCGAGCGGCGACGGTGTGCTGCTCACGAAGGGTCTTTGGCTCCTGGATCGACGTCGCCGGACATGCGGGTGGCGGTCGGCGCAGCCTACCCCTCAGCGCACGAGCCCGGCGGCGGCCAGCCGGGCCCGCAGGGCCACTGCGGTGGTGTCCATCACGGCCGCGAGGGTCTCGATGTCGGCGGCACGGACGCTGAGGACCTGGCCGTTGTAGTCACCGCGGCGCGCCTTGATGGCGTCGGCGTAGCGGACCAGGAGCTCCTCGGCCTCGCGCTGGTGCTCGAGGGCGACCAGATCGAGCATCACGGCGTCCGCGTCGAAGTCGGCGGCGTTCGCCAGACGCCGCTCGGCGGCCCGCGGCTCCGGGAGCAGCTCGGCCACGGGAACCCGGAAGAACTGCGCCATCGCGTGCAGGCGGGTGATCGACACCGCCCGCTCGCCCCGCTCGTAGGCGCCGAGGACGCTCGCCTTGAGATCGCCGCCGCTGCGGGCCTCGACGTCGTGCAGGGACAGGTCCTGCTGCTGCCGGACGCTACGCAGTCGCTCGCCCAACGCCACCGCGTAGGGCTCGTCGAGCGTCACCGCACCCTCGACTGCGCCGGACATCGTCATCCATCCCACCGTCACCACGTCACCACGGAACGCTAGCAAGCACGACGACCGAAAAACGGGGCATATGCCCCCTATTCCGGCGGGGACGCGTTGGAACTAGGTCGCGGCGTCCCAACGGCCGGTGAGGGCGTTGAGCAGCGCCAGGCCGGCGGCAGCGGCGTGTTCGGTCCGCAGCACCGCGGGGCCGAGACCGACCGGCTGTGCTCCGCCGGCGACCAGCTCGTCGACCTCCTCGTCGGTCCAGCCTCCCTCGGGCCCGATCGCCAGGACGATCTCGGCGACATCGGCGAGCCGGACGGCGGTGCGGTGCAGCGGCGCCCCGCCCGGATGCGCCACCAGGATCTCCGCCCGCCGCGCCACGATCGCCGACGTGCCGACCACCGGTTCCACCCGGGGCCGGTAGGGACGACGCGACTGTTCGGCGGCGGAACGCGCGACCGCCTGCCAGCGCGCGAGCACCTTGTCGGCCTTGCCCTCGAGCTTGGCGACGCTGCGCGCTGCGCCGACCGGAACGACGGCGTCGCAGCCGAGCTCGGTGGTCATGCGCACCACCTCGTCGAACTTGCGCCCTCGCGCCAGCGCCTGCGCGACGACCAGCCGCGGACGCGGCGGCGGCTCGGTGACGGCCGCACCGACCAGCCGTGCCCCCGATTCCTCGAGCCGGGCCGGTGCATGCGACCCGGCACCGTCCGCGAGATGGCACCGCGCACCGGGGCCGAGACGCAGCACGGTGCGAAGATGTCGGTGCGCCTCGACGTCGAGCGCGACCTCGTCGCCCTCGCCACGACCGGCGAGCACGACGTCGACGTGGACGTAGGGCACCAGGCTCATCGGCGTCGCGTTCTCAGCGGAACGCCTCGCGCAGACGCGTGAAGAGGCCACGGCCGTCCGCGGCCAACGGCTCGCCGCGCAGCTCGGCGAGCCGCGCCAGCAGCTCGCGCTGTTCGCCGTCGAGGTCGGTCGGCACCTCGACGCGTACGACGAGGCGCAGGTCGCCACGCCGGCCACTGGCGGAGCTCGGCAAGCCCGCTCGGCGGACGAAGAGTTCCTGACCCGTCTGCGTGCCGGCGGGGACGGTGACCTCGGCCACGCTGCCGTCGACGGTCGGCACGGTCACGGTGCCACCGAGCGCCGCCTGGGTGACGGGAACGTTGATCTCGGCCACGAGGTCACGACCGTCACGCTCGAACCACTCGTGCCGCCGCAGCCGCACCTCGACGTAGAGGTCACCGGGGGGCGCGCCCTGCCGTCCGGCCTCGCCGGCCCCGCTGACGCGCAACCGGTCCCCCTCCTCGACACCGGCCGGGACGTCGACGCCGAGGGTCCGTCGCTGGGTGCGCCGTCCCTCGCCCCCACAGCCGGTGCAGGGGTCGCCCACCTGGCGTCCGCTGCCCTCGCAGGCCGAGCACGGTGCCGCGGTGGCCAGCTGCCCGAACGCGGTGCGAACGACACGCTGGACCTGACCGGCGCCGCCGCAGGTCCCGCACGCCGACGGCGGACGTCCCGACGCCGAACCCGATCCTCCGCACTGGTCGCAGGCGGAGGCCACCTCCACCTCGACCTCACGGCGGACGCCGGTGACGACGTCCTCGAGGGTCAGCTCGACGCCCACCAGCACGTCGCGTCCCGGCGTGGTGCGCTGGCGCCCGCCGCCCGAGGGCTGGCCCCCGAACGCGGAGCCGAAGAACGCGTCGATGACGTCGCCGATCCCGCCGAAGCCGCCCTGTCCGAAGCCGAATGGGTCCTGGCCCGCGCCGCGCCCCTGCGGGGTGCCGTCGTCACCGAACCGGTCGTAACGGGCGCGCTTCTGGGGTTCGGAGAGCACCTGGTAGGCGTGGGTGATCTGCTTGAAGGTCTCTTCGTCGCCGCCGGCGTCCGGGTGGTGCTGACGTGCCTGGCGGCGGTAGGCGCGTTTGATGTCCTCGGGCGACGCATCACGCGGCACCCCGAGCAGTTCGTAGAGGTCGGGCACGGCTCTGTCGACTCGTCTCGGAGAAGAAGCGGAAAAAGGGTGGCTGCGGCGCCCGAGGGCACCGCGGGCGTCACTGCGACAGGTCGGTCAGGGACGCCTGGAGCTGGTCCGCGACGGCGCGGACGGTGGCCAGCACGCTCGCATAGTCCATACGCGTCGGGCCGAGCACGCCCAGGGATCCAGCCGTCACGAGGCGGTAGCGCTGCGCCACCAGCGACGTCGAACGCAGGTCCTCGACCTCGTTCTCGCCGCCGATCCGGACGGTCGGCTGGTCGTTCTCGGTGCTCTGGTGCAACAACCGTGCCAGCGTGGCACGTTCCTCGAGCAGTTGGAGGACCCGCGACAGCTGGTCGCGTTCGAACGCCTCCTCGCCGGCGAGCGAGGCCTGGCCGCCGACGAAGACGTGGTGCACGGTGTCGTCGGCGAGATCGTCCGCGGTGGCATCGGCGAGCGCCCGCATGACCTCGCGCAGGTCGGGAGGCGCGTCCTCGCTGATGGCGGCGAGCACGGCGTGTACGTCAGCGAGGCGGCGGCCGCGGACCTGCTCGCCCAGCACGGCGCGGACACGGTCGAGGTCGGCCTCGGTCGTCCCGGGCGGCACCTCGACCGAGCGCTTCTCGACCCGGCCGGTGTCCCCGACCAGCAGCAACAGGGCCGAGCTCGGACCGAGGCCGACCAGCTCGACCAACTTGAGACGCGACGCGTCGAGGGCGGGTGCGATCACGAGCGACACCAGCCGGGTGAGCTGCGAGAGCACCGACGTGGTGCGCGCGAGCAGCTCCTCGACGTCACGCGCCGAGCCGAGCAGTTCACCGATCAGCTCACGTCGCTGGTCGTCGAGGTCCGAACGGTCCGCGAGGTCGTCGACGAACCGGCGGTACCCGCGGTCGGTGGGCACGCGGCCCGCCGAGGTGTGGGGTTGGCGGATGTAGCCGAGCTCCTCGAGCGCGGCCATCTCGTTGCGCACCGTCGCAGCGGACACCGACAGGTGCGCCGCCTCGACGACCCGCTTGGAGCCGACGGGCTCCCCGCTGGAGACGTACTCGGTGACGATGGCGCGCAGGATCGCGAGCTTGCGCTCGTCCAGGGGCGGTGCCGTGTCCGGCGCCGCGTCGGCCTCGGCGCGTCCGGGCACCTGGACCTGGATCCGCAGCGGTTCGACGTGTTGATCACGCATCGGTCCACCTCCTCGGGTCCGTCGGCCGCGTCAGACCTCGAGGGTAGCCCGCTGGCAGTCGCCGACCGAGGGTGCCAGACCCGGGATCGCGGTCGACCGCTCCCCCGCTCGGGCCACCACGCCCACCGGACGAGCGTTGGGGGTCGATCCGCGTGCGAGCGGCGGGCGTGACCTAGGGTTCGAGGAGAACGCACGAGGAGATCCAGCGTGTCCCACGACTACGCCGCCAGCGGCAACCCCCCGCCGGCGATCCCGCCGCAGGAGCGCGATCCTCGGCCGACGGGTGAGGTCGTCAAGTCCCTGACGGCGAACGCGCAGGAACTGCTGCGCAAGGAGATCGAGCTCGCCAAGCTCGAGATCTCCGAGATCCTCGTGGCTCGGGTCACCGCGGTCGCGATGTTCGCCGGCGCCGGCGTGGTGGGGCTGTTCATCCTCGGCTTCGTCGGCGTGACGGGGGCGAAGGCGCTCGATCTGGTCCTGCCCGAGTGGGCCGCCTGGCTGATCGTCACCGCCGTCTACATCCTGATCGCGGCGATCCTGGCCATGATCGGCAAGCGCAAGTTGACGAAGCCGTCGAGTTCGCCGGATCGCACCAAGGCGTCCGTGGAGGAAACCGTGGCGTGGGCGAAGAAGCGGGTGCAGCCATGAGTGCCGGAGACGCCGCACAGCGCGTGAAGCAGCAGGTGAAGGAGGGCGTCGCCAAGGCCCAGCACGAGTTCGAGGCCGCCAAGTCCGAGGCGAAGCGCGTGAACGAGCGGGCCAAGCTGCCGCCGGCCGAGGACGCCGACCAGGCCGCACAGCAGGTCCGCGACCTGCGCGCCCGCATGGACCGCGACATCGCCACGCTCGAGGCCCGGATCCCGCCACGCGACACGGTGCTCGGCCAGGCGCGGGCCGTCGGCGGCGCCGTGGTCGGTGGGCTGGCGCTGCTCGGCACCGTGGCCACCCTGCGGCAGCAGCGCAAGGAGAAGAAGGCGTTCGAGGAGGAGGCCGACAAGGTCGCCCGCGCCATCGCCCGGCACCTGCCCGCCGCGGTCGCCGAGGTGTCCCCACCGATTCGGCCGCGGGTGATCGAGGTCGACGACGGGGGCGGCCACACCGGACGCACACTCGCCATCCTCGCGTTGCTCGCCTCGGCCGCGTTCGCCATCTGGACGCAGGTGCGCGACCGCGACGGGGAAGCCGACATCTGGGGCCCGCCGCCCGCGCCGACGGCTCCGGTCGAACCTCCCGCGCCCGGGGTGCCGCCGTCGCCCGAGGTGACCTCGCCGATGCCGTCGACGGCACCGACCTCGAACACCGACGACCTCTTCGGCAACCGGCCACCCGCACCGTGACCCCGGAGGGACCCGTCCCGGTCGTCGCCGACGACCGTCACCGGCGTCACGACCCGCCGTTCGAGCTCAATGCCGGCCAGCCTGTCGCACCGGTCTGGGAGCGGCCCGCACGGCTGGATGCGATCCGGACCGCGCTCGCCGAAGCCGGCCACCCCGTCGTCGCACCGCGCGCCTTCGACGACGCCCCGCTGCTCGAGGTCCACGACCCGGACCTGGTCGCGTTCCTGCACAAGGGGTACGCCGCGTGGCGGGAGGCCGGTGGTCCCGAGGTGATGATCGCCGACACCTTCCGCCACCCCCGCATGGGCGGTGGCGGACGTCGATCCGCCTCGCCGTACGCGCAGCTCGGATGGTGGTGCTTCGACACCGCAACACCGCTGGTCGCCGGCTCCTACGACGCCGCCCGCGCAGCCGTGGACATCGCCCTCAGCGCGGCGGCGATGGTCGCCGAGGGCGCGCCGGCGGTGTACGGGCTGACCCGCCCGCCGGGGCACCATGCCGGCGCCGACTACTTCGGCGGGTTCTGCGTGTTCAACCACGCGGCCGTCGCGGCCAGGTGGCTGACCCGGGGCGGCCGGGTCACCGTTCTCGATCTCGACGTCCACCACGGCAACGGCACGCAGGACATCTTCTGGCGCGACCCGTCGGTCCAGTACGTGTCACTGCACGGCGATCCCGACCACCTGTATCCGTTCTTCACCGGCTTCGCCGAGGAGGTCGGCGAGGGGTCGGGACGGGGAACCACACACAACCTCCCGCTGGGCGAGGGCACCGGTGACGACGCCTACCTCGACGCGCTCGACGTCGCGCTCGAGGCGATCACCGCGTTCGAACCGACGACGCTGGTGGTCTCGCTCGGACTCGACACCACGGCCGAGGACCCGATCGGGTCCCTGGCGCTGACCGCCGCGGCCTATCCCCGCATCGGCGCGGCGCTGGCGGCGCTCGGCCTGCCCACCGTCGTGCTGCAGGAGGGCGGCTACGCCATCGACCGGCTCGGCCCCAGCGCCGCTGCACTGCTGGCGCCACTCGGCGGCTGAGCCGTGCGACGGTGCTGGCTGCTGGTGCACAGCCCCATCGTGGGGCCCGACACCTGGGAGCCGGTCGCGGCGCTGCTGCGCGCCGCAGGTGACGAGGTCGTGGTCCCGGCCCTGCGCATGGGCGACCAGCCGCCGTTCGCGGTTCGGCACGTCGAGGACGCGACGTCGTGCCCGCTGCCCGCCCGCTGCCGACCGGTCGTGGTCGCGCACAGCGGCGCGGGCGGGCTGGTCGCCGCCATCGGCCGGAGGCTGCGTGCGCAGGACGCCCCGGCGGCCGCCTACGTCCTGGCCGACGCCGGCGTCCCTGCCGTGGCGCCGACGAGCCGGTTGCAGCAACTGCGCGAGGAGGTACCGGCGTTGGCCGCGCAGCTCGAGCAGATCTTCGCCTCCGGCGGCCGGTTTCCGGACTGGGCCGACGCGCAGCTGGCGCCGCTGGTGCCCGACCCCGGGCGGCGGGCGCGGCTGATCCAGGGTCTGCAACCGGCACCGGCCGGGTACTGGACGGAGCCCCTGCCGCTCACGCCCGACTGGCCCGACGCGCCGGGTGCAGTCGTCCTCTTCAGTGGCAGCTACGAACCGACCGCCCGGTTCGCAGAGGACCGCGGCTGGCCGTTGCGTCGCCTGGCCGACGACAACCACTTCCTGCCGCTCGTCGACCCCGCGGTCGTCGCCGCGACGCTGACGGAGTTGGCGGACCACCTCCTCGCCTGACCACGTGCCGTCGAACGACACCACACGAGCGGGGAACGGTTCAGCGGACGACACGCCTGGTCACGACGCCGGGCAGCATCCCGCTGTCGAGCAGGCGGTCGACCAGCGGCGCGAGCGCCGCCTCCAACGGGGCCGTCATCGCGGCGCCCAACGCCAGCCACGGCGGCGTGGCCAGCGCGTCCGTGCGCCGCTCGATCTGAGCGTGCAGGTCGCGGCCGTGTTCGGTGGGCCGGCCATCCCCGTCGAGCAGGCCACGGTCGGCCAACCGTCGCACCGCGGCGTCCCACTCCGGATCGGTCCAGCCGCGTCGCGGTGAGAGGATGTGTCGCAACTTCTCGCCGTCCCCCCGGGGCAGCAGGTGCGACTCGATGCCGTCGATGGCGGCGGTGACCAGGCATGCGACGTGGCCGTCGCCGCGTGACTCGCGGACCCGGGTCGCGGCCTCCCACAGCACAAGATGCGGCTCGTCGGGCCAGGGCACGGTGGCGCGCGCGGCCGCCATGGGCCGACCGGCCGTCGGATGCAGTTCGGCGACCTGGCGCGCCAGCTCGGCAGCCCGACGGACCTCGGTCTCCAGGCCGTCGCAGAACGGCGCGAGCGTCCGCCCGACGGCGTCGCGCGTGGCGTGCACGACCTCGTCCGGCCGCGCCCAGTCCCATGCGGCCGGCAGCACCTCAGCGAGCGCCCGGGGCGAGAAACCGTAGAAGGCGGCCGCGGCCAACTCGGGTCCGACGGCGCCCGAGGGCCCGATCCGCGCCGCGGCGTACGACATCAGCCCGGGTTCGAGACCGACCCGCGCCTGGGCGTCGGCGACGATCGGCGAGAAGTACACGACGGCGTGCACGACCTCGAGTCGTGCCCAGGCGCGGTGGGCGGCGGCCGCCTGGTCGTCGGTGATTCCCAGAGCCGTCGTCACGTCGTCCATCTCCCACTCCCGGATCGAACCTGGCCGGCACGCTAGCCGTACCCTCCGCCCGTCCCCCGGCCAGCCAGGACCCCCGTGAGCCGTCCCACCCGCACCGAGGCGTTGCGGCTGTTGCAGCTGCAGGCGACGGCCGACGGTGACGCCATCAAGCGGGCGTACCGCCGGCTCGCCAGGGAGCACCACCCCGACCGTGGTGGCGACACCGCGACCTTCCACCGGTTGCAGCAGGCCTACGAGCGCCTGGTCGACGACGGCGACGACATCCCGGCCATCGTTCCCGGCCGCCCGTCCCGTCCGCACGCCGGCTACCGCGACCCGACCCGAGCGGACCTGGGCAGCATCGACTGGCGGGCCGAGCCCGGCACGGGCGAGCGGCGCCTCGACCGGAACGAGGTCGCCGTCTGGCTCGTCGGCGACCACACCGGGCCGGTCCGGCCCCTGCACGCGACCAGCCGGGCTCCGGGGTCGCGGGCCAACGGCCTGGCACGGATGCTCGCCAGCGATCTCACGGCGCATCTGCGTATCGCCGGCGGCCTGGACGACCGGGGACGCGAGGTCGTGGTCGTCGAGGTCCGCGGTTCCACCCGCAAGGCACGCAAGGCGTTGGACGGCGCCCGGCTGGCCGGCGTGTGGCAGCGGACGCGCACCTCGAGTTCCACGGGGCTGCGCAGCGAGCTCGAACCCAGCGAGGATCGGCGAGCGACGGCGGTGCGGTCGGTGGAGCGCCTCGAAGCGCTGCTGGACGCGCTCGCGTGGCCGCTGGAGGCGTGGACGCGGACGGCGGGCGGCGCCTGACGCGCCGGCGCGGCTCTCAGGCGAGCAGTCGGCCGACGTCGAAGGCCATCACGACCGCGAGCAGGACGAGCACGATCACGGCGAACACGGTGTAGCCCCACCGGCCGCTCCAGTCGGCCTGCCACACCCGGCGGAGGCTCACGATCGCCATCACGCCGGCGACAGCGGACAGCAGCAACGACAGCGGTGTCGCCAGGATGCCGATGCCGCTGATGATGGGCGCCATGGCGGGGATGACGGCGTAGGTGATCACACACCGGACGGCCGAGATGACCAGCGAGCCCTTCATCGGCATGAGCGCCCGCGGTTCGGCGTTGTCCACCCGCAGCACGGCACGCGCGACCCGCTCGGCCGTCGACCGACGCTGGGGGGATTCGACCTGGGTGGTCACGCGGGCTCCTGTCGGACCGTCACCTCGCCGACGGCCGGCGCCGAGGATATGGCCTGGGCGGCCGCGCCGAGGACACCAGCCCAGTCACCGAGAGCGGCGGTGACGATGCGCGGCGCCCGCGAGGTCAAGCCGTCCAGTGCCCGTGTCACGGCGTCGAGCACCTCCAGCCGCGAGCCGATGCCACCGCCGAGCACCAGCAGTGCAGGATCGAGCACGGCGACCAGAGCCATCGCGCCGATGGCGACGTCGGCGGCCCATCGGTCGAGCGTCTCCGACGCGAGCGGGTCGCCGTCACGGACGGCGTCGCACAACACTTCGGCCCCGTCCCACGCCCCCACGGTCGCGGCCCGTGCACGCAGCCCTGCGGTGCCGACGGCCGCCTCGAACCAGGCACCGTCACGGCCGGCCGCGGGACCCGGCAGGGGCAGATCGGCGATCTCACCGGCCGCCCCCGAGACGCCACGGAGCAGCCGGCCTCCGCTGACGATTCCCGCGCCCGCTCCGGTGCCCAGCGACAACAGCACGACGTCGTCGACGCCGCGCGCGGCGCCCTGCCACCGCTCGCCCACGAGGGCGAGCGCGACGTCGTTGTCCACGACGACCGGCCGGCCCAGCGCTTGCGCGAGCTCCGCCGCGACGTCGCGACCGGCCAGCCCCGGGATGTTGGGTGCCAGGGCGGCACGTCCCGACGTGGGCGTCACCGCCGCCGGGATGCCGACCCCGATCCCGGCGATGCCCGGCCATCGGTCACCGGCGACCGCCTCGACCAGTTGGGCGATCTGCGCCAGGGCGGCGTCCGCACTCGTGGCGTCGGTCGCGGCCTTCGTGCGGGCGAGCAGCCTGCCGTCGTGGGCGACCAGGCCGACGCGCACGCTGGTGCCGCCGAGGTCGACCCCGACGACGGCGACCTCAGCGTGACGGGACACTGCGCGGGTCCCAGGTCCCCTGCGCCACGCGGGGCACGAAGTCGGTCACGTCCGCCTTCGTGAGGTCCACGGTCTCGCCCAGCTCGGCCGACAGGTACGACGCCATCAGGAGTTCGGTCACCACGAGGCCGTCCCTGACGCTCTCGCGGGGCAGCTCGCCCCGCCTGAACGCCTGCACCATGTGCCGGTTCTCGTCGGTGTAGCCGTACGTGAGCGCCTCGTCCTCGATCAACGGCATCAGGCCCTGTTCGGCGTTCTGCTTCTCGACGAGATCCTCCCCCTCTTCGCCCTGCAGGGCGCGCGAGAGGAAGATCTTCGCCGGGGTGTCGAGGGTGTTGAGCGCCATCGAGTACTCCGGGCCGAGCATCTCGAACGACAGCCGCAGACCGGCGCCCACGAAGCTCCACGAGGTGCTCGCCTCGGCGATCACCAGGTCCCCGTCGCCGTTCTCGAAGGTGACCGTCGCGCGGGCGTAGTCCTCAGCCGGGTGGCGGCGGTAGTCGACCTCGCCGGGATAGCGCTGCGCCAACTCGTCGGCATAACGCGGGCGGCTCCACTTGAGCCCGGCGATGCTGGCGCTGACGGCGATCGGCTTGAGCCAGTCCGCCTTCGGCGTCCCCGGCGGGCTCAGCAGGTGGCGACCCGCCTCGATCGAGTGGCACATCATGTCGGACAGCACCCCGCCGCCCTGGTGCCGGCCGTCCCAGAACCAGCCGCGGTGCGGGCCGGAGTGCTCCTCGGCGCTGCGGGCCAGGTAGGGCGCACCGGCGACCGAGGCGCCGCGGGCCCAGACGATCTCCTGGGCCCGGGTGAGACCGGGCGCGAACACCTGGTTCTCGAGGTAGCCGCCGAGGATGCCTGCCCCCTCGAGGGCGTCGACCACCCGCTTGGCCTCGGCGTAGGTGCGCGCGAGCGGCTTCTCGATCGCCATGCCGATCAACTCGGCCCGGCCGGCCGCGACCTCCTCGCAGATCGCCTCGACCATCTCGACACGCACGTGGTTGGGTGCGGTCATCCAGATCGCCTGCACGCGCGGGTCGCGGACGAGTTCCCGCACGTCGTCGGTCGTGGTGGGATCACCGACGTCGAGTGCACGGCAGCGGTCCGCCAGTGCCCGTGCCGTGTCGGCGTTGCGGCTCTGGATCGCGACGATGTCCGCGCCGCGGACCCCGACCCAGCTCTGGACGTGGAAGTTGCCGATGAATCCGCTGCCGACGATGCCGACACCCAAGTTCGTCACGATGGACCTCCGAGGAGACGTTGGCGGCGCAGGGGCTCGCCGGATGCTGTCACGAGCGCAGCCGGCGTTGCCGGCCGTAGAGCGAGAGCAGGACGATCAGAATGACGCCGTTGACGACCTGTCGACCCGCGGGCTCCATGCGCAGGGCGGTCAGCAGGCTGTTGAGCGTCTGCAGGACGACCGCGCCGATCGCGGTGCCCGCGTAGCCGCCGACACCGCCGGCCAGGGTGGTGCCGCCGATCACCACGGCCGCGATGCTCGGGAGCATGTAGCCGTCGGCGAGGCTGATGGACACCGTGCCGCTGTAGCCCAGCAGCATGATGCCGCCCACGGCGGCGAACAGGCTCGACGTCGTGTAGACGGCGACGAGGTTGGGACGCACGTTCACCGCGGAGAAGTACGCGGCGTCGCGGTTGGCGCCCAGGGCGTAGATCCGCCGCCCGAAGGTCGTGCGCCGCAGGAGCACGACGACCAGCACGCCGACGGCGAGCCACAGCCACACCGAGCCACGGATCCCACCGAACGTGCGCGCGTTGACGATCCCCGCCAGTCCGGGTGCCGCGCGACCCTCCGGTTGTCCCCCCGAGTACAGCCGGATGACGCCTTCGACGACGCCGATCATGCCGAGGGTCATCACCAGCGGCGGGATCCGCAGGTAGGCGACGCCGATGCCGTTGAGCATGCCGATCACGGCGCACGCCACCAGCGCGGCCACGATGCCGAACCACAACCGCTCGTCGCTGCCGCCGGTGACCTGGGCGACCACGATCGCAGCGAGGGTGGCCACCTTGCCGACCGACAGGTCGATGCCCTCCCCGCCGGCGAGGATCACGATGGTCTGGCCAGCCGCGATGACGCCGAGGAACGCCGCGACGCGCAGGGTGTTCATCACCGACCCGTACGAGGCGAAGCCGGGGGCGACGAGTTGGCCGACGACGAACAACAGCACGGCGACGCCGGCGGCGAGCACGACCGGTTGGCGCAGGATGCGCAGCAGTGGCTGCCCACGCTGGGCGCCGCCGTCACGGTCGCTGGTGTCTGGCGGGCGCAGGTCGGTGCTCATCGGCCCCTCCTCCGCTCGGACCACAACCCGGCCAGCGCGAGTGCACCGATCACGAGCAGACCGTCGATCAACTGGCGCGCGTTCGTCGGCGGGCGCAGGGAGACGACGATGGTGTTGAGCAACTGCAGGACGAGGACCCCGACCAGCGAGCCGCCCGCCCCGCCCGCTCCCCCGGAGAGCCGCGTGCCACCGATGACCAGCGCCGCGACCGAGGCGAGGGTGAGGCCCCCACCGGCCAGCGCGTCACCCGAGCCGCTGTTGGCCAGGGTCGCGAACGCCGCCAGGCCGGCGAAGAGCCCACCGAGGACGTACGTCGCGACCTGCGTGCGCACCACCTCGACCCCGCTGGCGTAGGCGGCCTGCTCGTCGCCGCCGACGGCGTAGATGTGGCGCATCAGCCGGGTGCGCTTGAGCACGATCCAGAGGAGCGCGAGCGCGAGGATCAACAGGGCGGCGTTGGGAACGCCGAGCACGTCGCCGCGATAGCCGCGCACGACGCCTTCGGGCATCCGCGGAGCCGCGACGCCGGACGCCGCGGACGGCGGGAGGACATACAGGGCCAGGCCCGCCCAGACGAAGCTGGTGGCGAAGGTGGCGATGATGGGTTGGAGCCGCACCACCGCCACCAGGATCCCGTTGACGAGCCCGCACGCGGCGCCGACGGCGAGACCGGCGAGCAGGGCGCCGGGGAGCCCGATCGGCTCGACGAGCGAGACCGTGACGACGCTGGACAGCCCGACGACCGTGCCGATGGACAGGTCGATGCCACGACCGAGGACGATGATGGTCTGTCCGACGGCGACCGCAGCCAACGGCACGGCGCTCGCGAACACCGACCGCAGGTTGAACGCGGTGAGGAAGTTGGGGCTGACCACGAGGTTCACGCCCAGCGTGATCGCCAGCAGCACGAACGCGGTCGCCGTGGGCAGGCGGCCCTGCAGCAACCACTCGACGCCTCGCGCCGGAAGCGCTCGGTGCGGCGGCTCGCTGCGGGTCGTCGGGGTCGCGGACGGCTCGCTCATCGGCGCTCCTGCCCGTCCGAGGTCATCGCTGCCGGAGCCACGTGCAGCGAGGCCGTCACCAGGCGGTCCCGGGTGAGCTCCTCTCGCGGCAGCTCGGCGACCACCCGGCCCTCGAACAGCACCAGCACCCGGTCACTGAGCCCGAGCAGTTCCTCGTCGTCGCTCGAGTTGAGCAGCACGCTGACCCCCTGCGTCGTCAGGGTCGCGATGACTTCGTAGAGCTCCTGCTTCGCGCCGACGTCGATGCCCTTGGTCGGGTCGTCGAGCAGCACGACCCTCGGCTGATCGACGAGCCACTTGCCGACGACGACCTTCTGCTGGTTCCCGCCCGAGAGGGTCGCGACGGGATCGTCGAGGGATCCGATCTTGATACGCAGGCGTTCGACCGCGCCCGCGGCCGCCGCGCGCTCGCGTCGCGGCGAGAGCAGACCACGACCCAGCGCTCGGGTGCGGGCGGTCGGCAGGGTGAGGTTCTCCGCGATCGACCGCACGCTGAACAGGCCCTCGCGGCCGCGGTTGCCCGGGACGAATGCGATGCCGGCTCGGACGGCTTGCGCCGGTCGATGGAGACGCAGCGGGTCGCCGTCGAGGCGGATGTGCCCGCCGCGGTGGCGGACGGCGCCGAAGAGAGCGGCGAGGAGCTCCGACTGTCCCTGGCCCTGCAGGCCCCCCAGGCCGAGCACCTCGCCGGCGTGCAGTTCGAGGGAGACGCCGTGCAGTCCGGCCGTCTGCAGCTCGTCGACGGCCAGCACGACCGGTCGCGCGCCGACCTCACGGGTCGTCGGACCGTCGGTCCCCGCGCGGTCCCTGACCTGCTCGACCGCGCCCTGGGCGCTGCCCACCATGAGCTCGACCAGCTGCGCGTCGGTGGTCGTGGCCAGCTCGACGCTGCCGGCGGTCACGCCGTTGCGCAGCACCGTGGCACGGTCGCAGATCTCGAAGATCTCGCCCATGCGGTGCGAGGTGAACACGACCAGGACCCCGTCGTCGCGCAGTTCCCGCACCACCTCGAACAGGACGTCGACCTGGGCCCGGTACAGCGACGCCGTCGCCTCGTCGAGGATGAGCACGCGCGGCCCTCGGGCCAGTGCCTTGGCGATCTCGACGATCTGCTGCTCGCCGGGCGAGAGCACCCGGACGGGACGGTCCAGCGGCAGGCGTCCGTCGACGAACGCGTCGCGAAAGCGGTCGAGCACCCCCAGCGCCCGCTGACGCACCGCCCGCGGGCGCAGGAAACCGGCCCGGGTCGCTTCGGCGCCGAGCGCGACGTTGGCCGCGACGGTGAGATCGGGGACCAGGCTCAGCTCCTGGTAGACCGCCACGATGCCGTGGGCGTACGCCTCCTGGGGGCCGGCGATCCGCAGCGGTTCGCCGTCGAGGGAGATGGTGGCGCGGTCGGGGGCCACGACACCGGTGAGGACCTTGTTGAGCGTGCTCTTCCCGGAACCGTTCGCGCCCAGCAGCGCATGCACCTCGCCGCGGTCGGCGGCGAGCTCGGCACCACGCAGCGCGAGCACACCGCCGTAGCGTTTGTGCACGTCGCGCAGTTCGAGGAAGGACACCGGGCCACCTGCTCGTGGTGGTCCGTGGGGGCCGCGTTGGACACCGCGGCCCCCACGGGGGGTTGGGACGGGATGGCGGATGGACGCCGCCGGGCCTACTGGAAGTAGGTCGCGACCTCGTCGTCGGACAGCATGACGTCGACGGAGTAGCCGTCCGGCTGGTCCTCGACCTCGGCGAGCCACTCCTCGAGTTCGGCGTTGGTGACGCTGTCGGGCATCGGCAGCAGGATGGTGTTGCCGTCGGTCAGCTGGCTCTCGTCGAGCTGGCCGCCCTGCAGCTCCCGCATGGCGATGCGCAACGCGGTCACGCCGACGCCGGGCGGGTTCACGACGCCGATGGTGTCGACGTCGTGTTCCTGCCAGAGGCGCATGTAGCCGGCACGCGCCTCACCGGTGGTGACCAGGTCGAGGCGGTCCGCGTCGACGAGCGCCCGCAGGACACCCTCGGCCACACCGTCCTGCGCCCAGACGCCGTCGATGTCGTCGCCGTACTGCGCGAGCAGGTCGGCCATCACGGTCGCCCCTTCGCTCTGGCTCCAGTTCGCGTTGGCCTGGGTCACGATCTCGACCCCGGCCTCCTCGAGCACCTCGGTCGCACCGCTCCAGCGCGCCTCGTTGGCCGGGTGGCCGGCGATGCCGTTGACCCCGACGACCCGACCGCCCTCGCCGACCTGCTCCGCGAGCCAGCGCGCCGAGATCTTGGCCCACTCGTTCTGGTCGATGACGACGTTGGTGACACTCTCGGCCGTGACGGCCTGGTCGATCGCGTAGATCCTGACCCCGGCCTCGGCCGCCTCGTCGAAGGCGGCATTGAGGGCATCCGGCGAGTTCGGGTTGATGATGATGGCGTCGACGCCCGCGTTGACCAGGTTGCGGATCTGCTGGATCTGCCCGTCGACGTCCACGTCGGCGGACTCGATGATCAACTCGTCGACGAGGCCCTGCTCCTCGTACTCCTCGAACGCGGCCTCGATGTTGGCCAGCATCTGGGTCCGCCACTCCGATCCGGTGAATCCGTTGGAGACGCCGATCGTGAACGGGCCGGCGTCGCCGCCTTCACCGGCGTCGCCGTCCGTCGTCCCCGGATCCTCGGTGTCGTCTCCGGCGGTCGGTTCGCCGTCCGTCTGGTCGCCACCGCCCCCGCAGCCCGTCAGCACGAGCGCGAACAGGGCCGCGAGCGCGACCACTCCCTTCCTCTTCGAACGCGTGAAGCGCATCCGTTCCCTCCCTGTGATGTCCCGCCGCCCGGGGGCGGCCTGCCGGGCGGATGCCCGAACGCTTGGTCGGCGGCCGCAGCCGCACGGGTCAGTTCGCGGCGCGGTCCGCCGCGGCCGTGGTCACGAGTTCGTCCACCGTGGCGGGCGCGAGCAGGTGTTCGACCACCATCGCGCTGGCGCCACGGATGCCGGCGCCGTCGCCGAGCTGCGAGTGCACGACCCGCAGGTGGCGCGTGGCCAGGGGCAGCGAGCGCTGGTAGACGACCTCGCGGATGCCGGCGAGCAGCGGCTCGTGGGCGTTCGCGACGTCGCCACCGATGACGATGACCGCCGGGTTGAAGAAGTTCACCGCGGCCGCCAGCACGTGGCCCAAGGTCCGGCCCGCGTCGCGGACCATCCGGATGGCGTCGCGGTCGCCGGCGGCGACCAGCTCGACGACGGCGCGTGCGTTTCGCGTGTCGTGGCCGGCGGCGCGCAATCGGTCGGCCAATGCCTGCCCACCCGCGATCGCCTCGACGCAGGCGACGTTGCCGCAACGGCAGACCGCGTCCTCGTAGCCCGGTACCTGCACGTGCCCGAGGTCGCCGGCGGCTCCCTGCGCACCGCGGTGGATGCGCCCCGACGCGACGATCCCGCAGCCGATACCCGTCCCGACCTTGATGAACAGCAGGTCGTCGACCGAGCGGCGGAACGAGGTCCAGTACTCACCGAGGGCCATGATGTTGACGTCGTTGTCCACCAGCACCGGCGCACCGGGGAACCGCTCCGCGAAGTGCTCGGGGATGGGATAGGCGTCCCAGCCCGGCATGATCGGCGGCGAGACCGGACGTCCGGAGTCGTGTTCCACCGGCCCGGGCACGCCGATCCCCACACCGCGGACCTCGTCGGCGGAGCGTCCGATCGAGGACAACAGGTCGGCGAAGTGCGCGCCGAGCCAGTCGAGCACCGCGCCCGGGCCGGCGGCGATGTCGACGTCCTCGGCCACCTCAGCCAGGACGGCGCCGGCGAGGTCGGTGACCCCGACCCGCGCGTGGGTCGCCCCGAGGTCTCCCACCAGGACCAGCCCTGCGTCGGGCCGGAAGCGCAGGCGGGTGGCGGGCCGCCCACCCGTCGAAGCCGTGGCCCCGTCCTCGATGACCAGGCCGGTGGCGAGCAGCGCATCGACGCGCTGGGCGACCGTGCTGCGCGCCAGACCGGTAATGGCTGCGAGCTGGGGACGTGTCGAGGCTGAACCGGCGCGCAACAGCGTCAGCAGGTGGCCCGGCGAACCCGCCTGCACCCCGTCCGGCAACGCGACCACTTCTCCCATGCGCACAGACAATCACGTCGATCTTGTGCCTGTCAACAAAACAAAGTTCGACAGGCCGACGGACGATGTTCGTGCCGGACCGGCCTCCGTCCGTCCCGGCGCGGCCGTCCGCTGATCGCCTGCGGCGTCTACCGTGGTGGCGAACGAGGACGACCCTCCCCGCCGAGAAGGAGCGCCCGTGGGACTCAACATCCAGGACCTCGCCATCTCGAGCCCCGAGTTCGACCACCTGGGCCGACTCGCGGACCGACACGCCAACGACGGGGGCAACGAACAGCCGGCGTTGCGCATCGACGGTGTGCCCGAGGGCACGGTCGAGCTCGCCGTGATCTGCCACGACCCCGACGCGCCGCTGCCCGACGGCTTCACGCACTGGGTGCTGTACGGCATCCCCGCCGACACCGGCGAGCTGGCGCCGGGAGCCGACGACCGGTTCCGGCCCGGGACCAACGACTTCGGCGCCCCGGGGTACGGCGGCCCGCAGCCCCCGGCGGGCCACGGGCCGCACCACTACTACTTCTGGGTGTACGCGCTCTCGCGCCGCGTCGATGGTGCGCCGAGCCGTCGTGAATTCCTCGACGCCTACGGCGATGCGATCATCGAACAGAACCGGGTCGTCGGCGTCTACGAGAACTAGCGCAGTGAGGCTGCCGTGCACGTCGGCCGGGTGGTGGTCCGCTGCTATGCCACCCTGCTCGCACTGGCCGGCGAGCCCGAACAACAGGTCCCGATCGGCTCGACGCGCTCCGTCAAGGACGTCGTCGAGTCGATCGGCGTCCCCCACGTCGAGGTGGGACTGCTCGTCGTGGACGGCGTCGCCGTCGGCTTCGACCACCTGCTCCACGGTGGCGAACGAGTTGCCGTCTATCCCCCGTTCACCGCGTTGCCGCCCGCGGGTGGCCTCGACCTGTTCCCCGAACCGCCGGATCCACGCCGCTTCGTCCTCGACGTCCATCTCGGCACGCTCGCCCGCCGGCTGCGCTGGCTCGGCTTCGACACCTGGTGGTCCAACGACGCCGACGACGACGAGCTCGCCGTCGTTGCCGTGACGCAACGACGCATCCTCCTCAGCCGCGACCGCGGCCTGCTCATGCGCCGTGCCGTCGTCCACGGGTACTGCCCCCGGTCGGACGACCCGGAGCTGCAGTTGCTGGAGGTCGCCGAGCGTTACCGCCTCGCACCCCGGCTGGCTCCGGGCACGCGCTGCATCCGGTGCAACGGCGCCCTGGTCGAGGTGACCAAGGGCGCCGTCGCCGACCGACTCCCGCCACGCGTACGCGAGGGCCAGGACGAGTTCCGCCGTTGCGAGGACTGCGACCAGGTGTACTGGCCCGGCACCCACCACGACCCGCTGCAGCGCGTGACCTGCCGCGCCCAGGGCCGTCGGCCCACGGACGGGTTCCCACCCGCCCCCCGATAGCTGCCACACTGCGCCCCACCGAACTTCGCCCCGATCGAAGGCGCCCCCAGCCGTGCAGGTCCGTGCCCGCTTCCGTCCCCATCCGCGAGGCTTCGGCTTCCTGACCCTCGTCGCCGGCGATGGCGCGACGCCGATCGAGGTCACCGGCAACCAGGCCGACGGCACGCCGCGCACGGTGGACTCGGCGTTCGTCCCGCCTCCGGTCGCCTCGGCGTTCCTGGCCGACGACCTCGTCGATGCCACGATCACCTTCGACGAGAAGGGCGCGGGCGTCGAGACCATGACGCTCGTCGAGCGCGTGCGCCGGATGCTGGTCGGCCGGGTGCAGCAGGGACCCGGCCGGCTCGTGCTCGAGCCCGACCCGGCGATCGGCAGCGGCTGGGTCCGGCTCGACCCGGCCCTCGCCCAGCGGCTGCAGACCCAGGTCGGCCGCCAGGTCGTGCTCCTCGCCGTGGACGGCGAGGACGGCGCGCCACTCGGCAAGGCACTCGTCGCCGGCCCCCACGTCACCGGCTCACCGCAGGCCGTACGCGCCGCGGCGGTGGTCGTGGCGCTCGGACGCGCGGCACCGTCGTTGGTCCCCGGCGGGCCCGCCGCCGCGGGGCTGGACCCCGTGCAGGCCGCCGCCACCCACACCCGGGTCGTCGGACTGCTCGCCGGCGGCGGTCGCGGCGGCGCCGAAGGCCTCGCCGTCGACGGGCCGATCCCCGGAGCCGACCTGCCGGCGACCGACCGCACCGACGAGGCGTGCATCACCATCGACGACGCGGGCGCACGCGATCTCGACGATGCGATCTCGGCCACCTGGGCGGGCGGTGAGGCGCCGGTGGCCATCGCCGTCCACATCGCGGATGCGGCCGGCACGGTCGGTATCGATTCCCCCGCGGACCGGTACGCCCGCACGGTGGCGTCCAGCGCCTATCTCGCGTCGGGCGCCAACGCCCCGATGCTGGACCCGGCGTTGTCCGAGGAAGCGCTCTCGCTGCTTCCTGACGTCGACCGCCGCGTCGTCTCCATCCGATTCGAGGTGAACCCCGACGGCCGCCTCGGACAACCGTCGCTCGAGCTGGCGGTCATCCGCTCACGCGCGAAGTTGACCTACGCCGCCGCCGAGGCGTGGCTGCAGGGCGACCGCGAACCGGTCCACCAGATCGCCGGCGACCAGGCCGACGTTGTCGGGCCGGTGCTCACCGCGGTGATCGAGGCCGCACGCCGCCTCGGGGTCGAACGCGACACCCGCGCCACCTTCGAGGACCTGTTCGCACCCGCCGAGGTCACCCCGGCCGTCGTCGACGGCAAGCTCACCACGGTCGAGGCCGAACCCCACGCGGACGCCTACCGGCTCGTCGAACGGCTCATGGTCGCGGCCAACGAGGGCGTCGCCGGCTGGCTGGTGGACGGCGGAGTACCGGCGCTGTACCGGGCCCACGTCGGTGTCGACCCCGAACGGCGTGAACGCCTGCGCGCGGCCGCGGAGCTCGCCGGCGCCTCGGTCCCGGCGCTCGAGGACGGCACCGAGGACGCCGACGCGGTGGTCGCCCAGGTCCTGGCCGAGGTGGATCGCCTGGCAGCCGAGGGCCGCGAGGAGGAGCGCGACCTGCTGGTCGCGGCGGCCACCGGCGCGACGGCGCGCGCGACCTACGAGCCCGATCCCTCGTCGCACGTCGGTCTCGCCTCGGCCGCCTACTGCCACTTCACCTCCCCGATCCGTCGCTATGCCGACCTGACCGTCCACCGGCAGGTCCGCGCGCGACTGGCCGGCGAGACGCCCCCGCTCACCGTCGAGGACCTGCGGGGGCTGGCCGGCTGGCTCGACGCGCGTGCCGGGGCGATCAACTTCCTGCAGGCCCGCGAGCGCGGTGACCTGTGGTCGCGACTGCTCGACCGTGGCTTCCTCGACCGTCCCGAGACCGCCGTCGTCACCGGTGTGACCACCAACGGGCTCAGGATCCGCCTGCCGCGCCTGGGACTCGGAGGGTTCGTGACCGCCGAGCGGGCCCTGGACCTGCCCGCCCGCGAACGGGGCCACCTCGAGGTGGACGAGCACGGACTGGCCACCACGTCGGGGCCGTGGCGGATGGGGACCCGCATCCAGGTCCGCTTCGTCGGACTCGACGACACCGGCCGCGCCAACTGGAGGCTGTGATCATGGGTGAGCTGCTCGAGGTCAACGACCACACTCCCGACGTCGCCCCCGACGCGTTCGTGGCCGACTCGGCCACGGTCGCGGGCAACGTCCGGGTCGGCCCGCGCGCCTCGATCTGGTTCGGCAGCGTCGTCCGCTCCGAGTTCGCGCCGGTCACGATCGGCGCCGAGAGCAACCTGCAGGATCTGACCGTCGTGCACGCCGATCCGAACTTCCCGGTCACGATCGGCGACCGGGTCACGGTCGGTCACCGCGTGATCCTGCACGGGTGCACCATCGGCGACGACGTCCTCGTCGGCATGGGCGCCGTGGTCATGAACGGCGCGGTCGTCGGCGAGGGCGCGGTCGTCGCCGCGGGCGCCGTCGTGACGGAGGGGACCCAGGTTCCGCCCCGGACCATCGCGATGGGGGTCCCCGCCAAGATCGTCGAACGCCCGGTCCCCGAGGTCCCGCGTCCGAACGTCGCGGGGTACGTCCACCTCGCCCAGCTGTACCGCGACGCGACGCCGCACGCGTCCGATCCCACCCCGGCCGGCTGAGCCGACGACGAGGAGCACCCCCGTGCGTATCGGGATCCTGACCGGCGGCGGTGACGTGCCCGGCGTGAACCGCTGCCTGAAGGCCTTCGTCGAGCGCGTGGCCCTTGACGGCCACGAGGTGATCGGCATCCGGCGGGGGTGGGCCGGGCTGGTCGACTACGACCTCGACGACCCCGAGGGCTCCGCCGAACGCTCGCTGTACGCGCTCGACGTCGAGCGGGTGCGAACGATCGACCGCTCCGGCGGCACGGTGCTGCACACCTCCCGCGTCGACCCCTCCCGGGTCGAGCCGTTCGAGTTGCCCCACTTCCTCGCCCATCGCCAACTCGGGGACGGACCCTACGACGTCACGGCGCACATCCTCACGGTGGTCGACGGGCTGCAACTGGACGCCATCGTGGCCATCGGCGGGCACGACACGCTGGTCTACGCGCTGCGACTGCACCACGAGGGGGTGCCCGTCATCGGGATCCCGAAGACCATGGACAACGACGTCCACGGCACCGACTACTGCCTCGGGTTCTCCACGGCCGTCACCCGAAGCGTCGAGTTCATCCACCAGCTGCGGACGTCGACGGGGTCGCACGAACGCATCGCCGTCGTCGAGTTGTTCGGACGCCACTCCGGCGAGACCTCGTTGGTGGCCGCTTATCTCGCCAGCGCGGACCGGGCGCTGATCTGCGAGGTGCCCTTCGATCCCGAACGGCTCGCCGCCCTGCTGGTCGAGGACCGTCGCCGCAACCCCAGCCGCTACTCCATGGTGACCATCTCCGAGGGAGCCCGCATGATGGGCGAGGAGCCCCCGGTCGTCGATCCCCTCGCCCCGTCCAGCGGCATCGGTGCCGCGACCGGCGCCTTCATCACCCACCTCACCGGGCAGGACGTGATCGCCCAGAGCCTGGGGCACCTGATGCGGTCGGGACGACCGGACTCACTGGATCTGATGGCGGCGACCAACTTCGCGGTCATGGCGGCCGACCTCACCGTCGACGACGAGCGCGGCCGCCTGGTCGGGTTGCAGTCGGGCACCTACGGCGACATGGACCTCGAGGTGATCGACCAGGGCGTCAAGCGGGTCGACGTCGCCGCGCTCTACGACGCCGACGCCTACCGACCCAAGGTGCGGACGGTCGACGGCAAGCCGATGTTCCTCTACTGACCTCGTCGGGGCACGCAGCGACGAGGTCGGTCCCGGGCGCTCCTGCGCCCGCGAGGTCTACTGCCGGAGCCCGGCGCGCTCCAGGTAGGCGAGTTGGGCGCTGAGGATCTCCGTGGCCTCCTGTTCGGGGACCCCGGTGCGCATGGCCACGTCCCGCGCGACGCGGTCGGGGTCGGCGATCGGCGTGCCGTCGGAACTGCGCCGGGCCACCGGGGGGTTGTAGGGGTCGTAGATCCGGTAGCGGTGGGTCGGTGGCAGCTGCGCCCGTCCGATGACGGCGAGGTACTCCTGCCAGGCGTTGACCACCTCGTCGATCGCGGTCCGGGTCGCCCCGGTGCGCTCGGCGATGAAGCCCGCCTGCTCGTCGGCGTCGATGCCGGGAAACGCCGTGTCCGGCAGGTCGGCGTCGGGGTCGACCCCCGGCGGCGTCCACGACGGCCCGAGCGGGACCGGCGCCAACGCCGCGTCACGGCGTCGTTGACTGGCGACGAGCAGTCCGGCGACGGTCACGACGGCGACCACGCCGACCACCAGCAACAGCACGGGATCCACGACACTCCTTCGGGCGCGGCTCGACGACGCGACATGGCAGGGTCGCCCACCCTCCCGGGACCCCGGTCCCAGGAGGTGGCCGTCCGTCGGTGGCCACAGCGGGAACCGAAAGCGTTCCTCCGCCGCCGACCGCGTCAGCCCGTCCCTGCGGCCGCCACCAGCCCGGCCCCATTGGTCGCCCAGTGCGCCAGCACCGGTGCCACCAGGTGCCCACCCCGCAGGCGCAACCACGTGAAGCCCACACCGGCGACGGCGGTGACGAGGACGGCGCCCGCGATGGCCGAGAGTCCGACGGTCGTGGAAGCCGCGACCTGGTTGATCCGCAGGGCGACGATCGTCGGGGCCACGTGCCACAGCCCGAACACCGCCGCTGCCCACACGGTGGCCGTCGCCGGCGGCAGCCGGCGCAGGAGCACGGCGAGCAGCACCCCCCGGAAGGCGACCTCCTCGAAGACGGCCGTGCCCAGGGGGATGCGGACGAGGACGTGGTACGCCGTCTGCGCAGACGTCAGCTCGGCCCGGTCGTCGTCGAGGAGCGCGCCCGCGAGCGGGATGACCTCGCGAAGCGCCGCCGCACTCCCCACGACGACGATGACGACGGCCATGGCGACCACGCCGTGCATCACGCCGCGCCGGACACGCGCACGTCGCAGCCCGAGCTCCTCCCCCGTGAGACCGAGCCGATGCGCTGCTCCCAGCAGGACCGCGGTCAGCACCAGGTTGCGTGCGAGGTAGGCGGTCTCCCCCAGCACCAGGTTGGCGAACGAACTCCAGGCGAGCAACGCTGCGGACAGCGCGATCGGGACGAGGAGCCGTGGCTCCTCGTCCCGAACGCGTGGTGGCAGGCGATCAACCAGTGGCGTCGCCGTCCGTGTCGTCGTCGGTGTCGTCACCGAGGTCGTCGGAGGTGTCGGCCGAGGTGTCGGCGTCCGAGGTCGTGCCGGCATCGTCGCCGTCCTCGGTGCCGGTGTCGGCGTCCGTGCCCTCGTTCCCCTCGGTCGTGGTGCCGGTCTGCGTGTCGGCGCCGTCCTGCTCATGCAGGGTCGTGTCGATCACGTGGATGATGCCGTCGGCGGTCTCGATGTTGGCGCACACGATGGTCGCGTCACCGTGGTCGCCCTGGAGCGTGACCGTGGTGTCGCTCACGGAGACCGTCAACTCCTGGCCATCGCCGGTCGCTTCGGTACCGCCGGTCGCGTCCGTGTCGTCCGTCGCGTCGGTGTCCTCGGTCGCGTCCGTGTCGTCCGTCGCATCCGAGCCGCCGGTCGCGTCGGTGTCCTCGGTCGCGTCCGTGTCGTCCGTCGCATCCGAGCCGCCGGTCGCGTCGGTGTCCTCGGTCGCGTCGGTGCCACCGGTCGCATCCGTTCCACCGCCACCCATGGCGCTGGTTCCGGCCGTCGTGACGGTCTCCTGGTCGACGAGGTCCTGCGCCGTCAGCGCGCCCTGGTCGTGCAGGTACCACCCGAGGGCGTCCTGGCCGCCCGTGGCGCCGGTGGTCCCGGTCGTGCCGGTGTCGTCCGCGTCGTCGCCCGACGCCGTGTCACCGGTGTCCCCGGTCGCCCCCTGGAAGGCGTCGTCGATGGGCGCGAAGAGCGTGACCTGGCCGTTCTCCATCTGCGTCTGCAGTTCACCCGGGCGCAGCATGGAAGCCACCTGGGACAGTGCCGGAAGGGCCTGCACGGCCTCCGCCAGGGTCAGGTCACGAAGCTCGGTCCCGTCGGTCTGGGTGCCGCCGGTGGAGGTGTCACCGGTGTCCGCGTCGGTGTCCGTGTCGGTGTCGCCGCCGGTCGTACCGGCGTCGCGGTCGCCCCCGGTCGTACCCGCGTCATCACCGGCGTCGTCGTCGCCGGCGTCGGTGCCGGTCGTGCCCGCGTCGGTGTCGGTGTCGCTGCCGGTCGTGCCGGCGTCGGTGTCGCTGTCGGTCGTACCGGCGTCGGTGTCCGTGCCCGCATCGGCGTCCGTGCCCGCGTCGGTGCCGTTGGTACCTGCGTCGGTGTCCCCGTCGCGGTCGGACGCGTCGTCCTCCGTGCCGGCCGTGTCGCCACCGGTCGTGTCGCCACCGGACGTGTCGCCACCGGTCGTGTCGCCGCCCGTCGCGCCCTGGCCCATCGTGGCGCCCTGCAGATCGGCAGCGGCGAGAATCTCCTGGCACTGTTCGCCGAAGACACCATCGGGCAGGGCGACCTGTTGCGCGTCGGGCTGCGCGTCGGTTTCGGTCTCGGTCTGTTCGGGTTCGGGGTCCTGGGCCGTGTCCTGCTCGTCGCCGCCCCGGTCACAGGCAGCGAGGGTCAGGGCGACGGCCGCGGACACGGCCAGGGCGCGATGGCCCCGTCGATGGAATGCGCTCACGTGTTCGTTCCTCCGGTCGTCGGCTCCGGTCGGGTGCCGGTGCCGCAGAAACCCACCGTGGGCGACACGTCGCGCCACACGGCCACGCGCCACGGTCGCCCGGACGGCGGCCGCCGAGCGGCACGGCCGGTCTACCGTGGGCACCGCCATCGTGCGGGCGCTGTCCGGGCGACCGAACGACCCCGTCGCCGAGCTCGACCGGAAAGCCCTTCGACCGCCGTCGTCGCGGCATGGAACACTGTGCGCCTGCCCACACCCCAGGAGCATCCATGGAGACGTCGGACGTCACCGAGACCCATCCGTCCTGGCTGGACGTGGACGCGCTCGACGAGGTCCGGCGCCAGGTCCCCATGGTGTACGTGGAGGCGGTCCCCGTACGCGTCGACCACCTCGGGCGCGTCCTCAAGGTCGGTCTGCTGTTGCGTGCCCAGCCCGACGGCAGCATCTCGCGTGCCGTCGTCTCCGGACGCGTGATGTTCGGCGAGACCCTGCGCGACGCCCTGTGGCGCCATCTCACCAAGGACCTCGGCACCGAATCGGCCCCCCAACTGCCGCCGGGCATCGCCCCGTTCACCGTCGCCGAGTACTTCCCCGAGGAAGGTCGCGGCTTCCACGATCCCCGCCAGCACGCCGTGGCGCTGGGCTACGTCGTCCCCTGCGACGGCACCTGCTCTCCGGCGCAGGACGCGCTCGACCTGGCGTGGTTGTCACCGGCGGAGGCAGCCAGCCCGCTCATCAGCGAGGAGATGTCCGAGGGCCACGGACGCCTCGTACGGCGCGCCCTGGCCTGGTGCGGACAACTGCCCTAACCCAGGACCACCGATCGCGTCTCGGTCATCTCGAGCACGCTGTAGCGCGGACCCTCGCGGGTGTTGCCCGAGTCACGCAGACCGCCGTACGGCATCTGGTCCGCGCGCCAGGTCGGCACGTCGTTGACGATCACGCCACCGAAGTCGAGTTGCTCGATCGCACGCTTCGCGATCGTCACGTCCCGGGTGAAGATCCCGGCGTGCAGGCCGTACCTGCTCGTGTTCGCCGCTCGCAGGGCCGCATCGACGTCGGCGTAGGTCGCCACGGCGACGACCGGACCGAAGACCTCCTGGGCGCAGACCTTCATGTCTGCGCGGACACCGGTGAGCACCGTCGGCCGCAGGACGCCGTGGTCGTCGATCTTGCCGCCGGCAGCCAGGTCCGCGCCGCCGGCCACCGCCTCGTCGATCCAGCTGGTCACGCGGTCGCGGGCGGCTTCGTCGATGAGCGCCGACACCTGCGTCGCCTCGTCCAGCGGGTCACCGACCACGAGGGCGTCGACGGCCTCGACGAGCGCACGGATGAACTCCTCGGCGACGTCCTCGTGCACGAACACCCGCTGGACCGAGATGCACGACTGCCCCGCGTGCCCGTTGCCGGCGACGGCGATCTTGACCGCTGCGGTCCGCCAGTCGGCGTCGGCCTCCACGATCACCGGCGAGTTGTTGCCCAGTTCGAGTGAGACCTTCTTGCGCGGCGCCGCGGCGCGGATGCCCCATCCGACGGCCGGCGAACCCGTGAACGTGATCATCGCCACGTCGTCGTGCGCGACGAGAGCGCCGCCGACCGTCGCGCCGTCCCCGGTCACCACGTGCAGCCACGTCGCCGGAAGTCCGCAGCGATCGATGAGCAACTCGGCCAGCTTGATCCCCGTCAGCGGCGTCTGGTGGGCGGGCTTGAGCACCACCGGGCAGCCGGCAGCGATGGCCGGCGCCAGCTTGTGGGCCACGAGGTTGAGCGGGAAGTTGAACGGCGTGATGGCACCGACCACACCGATCGGCACCCGCATCGTGAAGCCGAGCCGTCCCTCGCCGGCCTGAGAGGCGTCCAGGGGCAGCATCTCGCCGACGAGCGTGCGACAGGTCGCGGCCGCGAAGCGGAACGTCGACACGGCACGTTCCACCTCGCCGCGGGCGATGGTGATCGGCTTGGCCGCCTCCAGCGCGATGGTCTGCGCGAGATCGGCGCCGACGTCGGGCTCGGACAGCACCTCGGCGGCCCGGTCCAGGATCTCGGCCCGACGCCACGCGGGCAGCGACTCCTCACGGTGTGCGCGGACGGCGGCGGCGACGGCGAGGTCGACATGCGCGGCGTCGCACGCGGGGACCTCGGCCAGCAGCCGACCGTCGTAGGGCGCGTGGATGGGCATGCCCGTCGCGGTCGTGACGGCCCGACCATCGATGCGGACCGGGACCTGGCTCATGCGACGCCCCCCGCGGCGGAGGTCGCATCCAGCGCGCGGTCGAAGGCGGCCAGGGCGTGCTCCACCTGCCCGTCGGTCACCACCAGCGGCGGGATCCACCGGACGGTGGCGCCGAACGGCCCGCAACTCATGACCACGACCCGTTCCTCGCGCAGCAGGTGCGAGAGGATGGCCGCGGTGCGGGTGGGGGCGGGCGCCCCGTTCGCGTCCACGATCTCCGTGGCGAGCATCAGGCCGACGCCGCGGTTCTCGGCGATCGCGTCGTGGCTGGCGCGCAGGCGTTCGAGCCCCTCGAGGAACTGCGTCCCGCGGGCACGGACCTCGTCGAGGAAGCCCGGCGCGGTCAGGACGTCGATGGTGGCCAGGGCCGCCGCGCACCCCATCGGGTTGCCGCCGTAGGTACCGCCGTGCGAGCCAACCGGCCAGCGCGCCATCAACTCCGCCGACGCGCCGATGGCAGACATCGGGAAGCCCGAAGCGATGCCCTTGGCCATGACGAGGATGTCGGGTGTGACGTCGGTGTGCTCGATGGCGAACATGCGTCCGGTGCGCCCGAAGCCGGTCTGGACCTCGTCGGCCACGAACAGCAGTCCGTGCTCGCGGCACCGCTGCGCGAGCCCTTCGACGAACGCCCGTGGGGCGGGCACGTAGCCGCCCTCACCGAGCACCGGCTCGAGCACGACGGCGGCGACCTCGCTCGGCGCGGTCTGGGTGGTCAGCAGCAGGTCGAACTCCCGCAGACAGCGCGCCACCGATGCCGCCTCGTCCTCGCCGGTGACGAAGGTGTACGGGAAGGGCGCGACCAGCACCCCCGACGGCAGCGGCGCATGTCCGGCGCGGTAGACGGCCTTCGACGTGGTCATCGCCATGGTCAGGTGGGAGCGGCCGTGGAAGCTGCCCTGGAAGACGATCACGTTGGGTTTGCCGGTGGCCTGCTTGGCGAGCTTGACCGCCGCTTCGGTGGCCTCGGCGCCGGAGTTGGCGAAGAAGAACCGCTCGATGCCCGCGGGGGTGACCTCGGCCAACCGGGCCCCGAGCGCCTCCAGCCGGTCGTGTCGGTAGCAGTTGACCTGGGCGTGGAGGAACCGGCCTGCCTGGTTCCGAACCGCCTCGACGACCGCCGGATGGCAGTGGCCGGTGTTGACCACGCCGATACCCGCGGTCAGGTCGAGGTACTCGACGCCGTCGGTGGTCGTGATCGTGGCGCCGGATCCGGTGGCCACCTGCAGATCGGTGAGCTGGAACCAGACGTCTGCCAGATGCGTGTCCATGCGTACGTGCTCCCCAGCGTTGCCGGGACGGGGCGCGCCCCGTCCCACCGAACGACCAGCGAAGCGCGTCGACGCGGCCATGGCTTCGGGCAATTGGCCAGACTCGGGCGCGGCGGCCCGCCAGCTGGCGCAGACGCCCGGCGATCTGACGCCGGGCGCCGCGTAGGACTCAGGCGGTCCAGCCGGCCTCGGGACGGTCGAACCACACGTGCACCTGGCCGGTTCCCGTGGCGTTCTCGTAGTCGCTGAGCCGGCGCCCGCTGGCCCGGCAGTCGCGGCCGCCGATCGCCGCGGCCATGGCGAGGTAGTGCCCGAAGCCGCCCTCCGGGGCATGTGGGTGGTAGGCCGGCATCTCGTCGATGACGCGGGCGTGGTCGCCGGCCTCCATCCAGGCGATCCGCTCCTCGTCGGCGGCCCGCGCTTCGGGCGTGACGATGTGGACCGGGTCGCTGGCCTCGTGCTGCGACAGGACCTTCAGGCGGTGGAACGTGTGGCTCATGCCGCCGCTGGCCAGCACGACGACCCGGCGGTCGCTCGCGGCGACCGCATCGCCGATCGCGCGACCGAGCGTGAGGAAGTCGTCGTCGTCGCCGGTCTGCACGATGGAGACGGACACGATCCGTTCGTCGCGCCGCAGGTAGTGCACCAGGTTCACCGTGGCGTAGTAGACGGGCAGGTAGGGGTCGTCCTCGGCGTGTGTCGGGGTCCCGAGTTCCTTGCCGTGCTTCTCGATCAGCAGGGCGAGGTCGCGGTCGCCGTCGTAGTCGTAGGGGACCTGCTTCATCCCGCGCGGCAGCTCGGACGAGGTCATCTTCCCGGAGCGGTGGTCGTGTGCGGAGACGACGTGCTCGACCGTGGTGAACCAGTGGGTGTCGAGGATCACGATGGTGTCGGCGCGCAGGTCGGTCAGGATCTCGTCGCGGAGGCGGTTGAGCCCCGGTACCAGCGAGATCTCCTTGCCCTCGTTGAGCTCCCGGCGCATCGCCTCGTCGAACATGATGGTGGGGGCGTGCGAGACCAGGCCCGCTCCGACGATCTCACCCATGACTGGCTTCTCCCTCGTAACGGTGGACGGTGGTGCCGCCGGCGAAGGTCGCGCCGACCTGGCGGTAGTAGGCGCCCAGGATCTCGCGCGGCTGCAGCAGCGCGAACTCCTCGCCGGGGACATCGAACAGGGTCAGCTCGGCGTCGCCCACGTACACGGGTCCAGCCTCGACGTCGACGGTCTTCATGGTGACCAGTTCGTGCAGCGACGGCGGCGCGTCCACCCCCTCGATGGCGGGCATGAACCGGGTGTGCAGCATCGCGTGGCTGTTGACGAACCCGCCGGTGTCGGCGGTGCCGGTGATGGTGAACCGGGCCTCGGCCAGCCGGCGGTCGTAGGCGGCGAGCGTGGCGCCGAACCGGCCGCCCGCTTCGAGCCGGGGACCGGCCCTGCCGTGCGCCACGGGGCGGGTCTGGTGGATCGATCCGAGCTTCTTCGGATACCCCTGGTAGTGGCCGCGCACGAGGGCGTAGTCCTTGTCGACCCAGATGTAGACGCAGCGCGAGACGTGTTCGCCGCGGTAGGTGCCCCGGACGACGAAGAACACCTCCTTGTACTGCGCGCGGACCGGGTCGAGCAGCTCCTCGAACGTGTCGGAGCACGACTGCCAGTCGGCCCATACCAGGGCCACGGCGCCGGGGTCGTCGGCCGGCTCGATCGGGTCGGGCAGCAGCTCGATCACCCGGTCGGGGTCGGTGCGGTACTCGATCGTGAGCAGGTCGCCGCTGTAGTGCCACGGCGGTGGCGGCAGGATCGACGAGCGACCGCTCGCGGTGCGTGGGAACACGAAACCCTTGAGGTCTGGCACGCGGCGTCTCCCTTGGTCGCCCGGAACCGCGGCGCCTCGTCTCGCGTCGGTGCAGGCGGGACGAGGCAACCGTTCGGGACCGAACGATAGTCAACGACCGGGCGGGTCGCCAGTGTCCGGCGGGCGAGCGTCAGTCGGCGACCGGGCGCACGGCCTCGGCGACCCCGATGCCGGTCAGCTGCAGCGAGCGGGCGATGCCGCGGGATCCGAGATTGGCCTGGTCGTGCCGGTAGACCACGAGACGGGGTCCGTCCGCGAGCAGCTGGCACAGGGCCGACACCGCAGCACGGCCGGCGCCCCTCCGGCGCGCCGACGGTTCGGTGAGAACCCCGATGTCGCTGAAGCCACGCCAGGCGTACATGCTCGCCACCGCCACGATCCTGTCGCCGTCGACGACCCCGACGGTGGCCTCGTGGGGATCACCGATGTCGACGTCGCCCTCCTCGCGGTCGTCCTCGGGGCACCTCGACAAGAACGCCGTGAACGCCGGCCGATCGTCCTCGGTCACGACCCGGACCTCGTGGCCCGGCGCCGGCCCGACCGGCCGGAAGTGGGCCAGGTCGAGCCCGTAGAGGTGCTGGTTCTGACGTTCGGTCCGCCGGTCGGGCCAGCAGCTCGCCACCTCGTCACCGCGTAGGCGGTGCCCCGGGGGACGTTGCGCGAGCAGGTCGCGCAGTGAGGCCGCGACCGCCGGGGCGACCTCGCTCACCACCCGGCGCCCGACCGGGCACAGCGCGACCCAGGAGTCGTCTGGCAGCGCCGGGTCCTCCAGCAGGGTCGTCCCCGGCTCGTCGAACGGCTCGTCGACACCGGGGAAGGCGTCGCGCCAGCCGGCGGAGACCCGCGCGGCGAACGACGACGTGGAAGGTGCGGTCACGATCGGTCCCTCTGCCCGTCGCCGACGTCGCGGGACCGAGCCGGCGAACATAGCCGTGGGACCGGTCAGCGACTACCGTTCGGGGCCGAACGATGACGCGATCCGAGGAGTGCAGCGTGGAGACCCGCAGGATCCTGCTCGAGGGTGTGGCGACGACGGTGACCCGCGACGGCGAGGACCTGTGCGCCGGCGACGGTCGTCGCGTCCGGGTAGAGGATGCGCACCACCTGCCGCCGGTGGTGCCCTCGAAGATCCTGTGTGTCCACCTCAACTACCGCTCGCGGGTCGAGGAGTTCGGCACGACGCTGCCTCCGGCGCCGACCTACTTCCACAAGCCGGTGTCGGCCCTCAACGGGCACGAAGGGCAGGTCGTGCGCCCCGAGCGCTGCACGTGGCTCAACTACGAGGGTGAGATCGCGATTGTCATCGGTCGCCACACGCGCAACGTCACGCAGGCACAGGCCTGGGACCACATCGCCGGTTACACCGTCGCCAACGACTACGGGCTGCACGACTTCCGCGACACCGACGCGGGCTCCATGCTGCGCGTGAAGGGGTCCGACACGCTGTGCCCGCTCGGGCCGGCCCTCGTCAGCGCCGACGCGTGGGACCCGCGCGACGGCATGCGGATCCGCACGCTCGTCAACGGCGAGGTCAAGCAGGACGGCAACACCGCGGACATGGAGTGGGACATGGCCTACCTCGTGGCCGACCTCGCCCGCACCATCACGCTCGAGCCGGGCGACGTCATCCTGTCGGGCACCCCCGCCAACTCACGGCCCGTGCAGCCCGGCGACGTGGTCGAGGTCGAGGTCGAAGGTCTCGGCACGCTGCGCAACACCATCGTCACCGGCCCGACGGCCATCCGCGACGATGTCGGCGCCCAACCGACCGAGTCCGAGGAGGTGCGCTCGACCGCGCTCGGGGGAGACTGGGAGCTGCGCGGGGTCCGCGCTCCGAGGAAGTAGCCGACGACATCACGGGGGATCGTGTGCTGATACGCCGCTGGACCGTCGTCGGGCACCGGGTCCTGCACAGCCGTGAGACCAGTGACGCCGCCGTGCCCGACGCCAGGCCCCTGATCCTGGTGCACGGCTCCGGGACGACCAGTCGGTACTTCCGCCCGCTCCTGCAGGTCCTCGACGGCCGGGTCCCGGCATCGGCCGTCGAGCTCCCGGGGATCGGCACCAGCCCGCCGGTCGACGTCCCGCGCGACGTCGCCGGCCTGGCCGACGTGCTCGCGCAGTGGTTGCGGGCCACCGGCCGGCATCCCACCACGCTGGTCGGCAACTCCATGGGCTGTCAGGTCGTCACCGACCTCGCGATCCGGCATCCCGAACTCGTCGACCGCCTCGTCCTGATCGGCCCCACCGTCGACCGGCACCGCCGCGGGTTCTTCCGACAGGCGGGGCTGCTGATGGTCGACGCGACCCGCGAACGGCTCTCGCTGGTGCTGACCGTCGGGACCGACAGCGCGCTGACCAGTCGCCGCGCCGCGATCCGCTACATGCGCGCGGCACTCGAACACCGCATCGAGCAACGACTCCCCCTCGTCCGGGTGCCGGTGCTGATCATCCGGGGCGAGCACGACCCCATGGTCTCGCAACGCTGGGTGGAGGAACTGGCTGCGCACAGCCACGACGTCTCCCTCGAGGTCCTGGCCGGCGCCGCCCACGGCAGCCACCACGGGCGCCCGGACGCCGTCGCGGACCTCGTCGTGTCGTTCGCCTCGGCCGGGGACGAGCCGCAGGCCGCCGGTCGGCCCTGGCCGGCAGCGACCGGCACCTGAGACCGGCACCGCGTCAGCCGCCTGCCCTGGCCTCCTCGATCGACGCTTCGTCGATGTTGCCGAGCGCGACCCCCAGTGCGATCACCATCACCGCCGACGCGGCGAAGAACGGCGCACGCAGCCCGAATCCGCTGGCGATCAGGCCGCCCACCATCGAGCCGACCGGGATGGCCCCCCAGCCGAGGAAGCGGTAGACGCTGTTGACCCGCCCGAGCAGTTCGTCGGGGATGATCGACTGCCGCAGCGACACGGTGATGACGTTCCAGATCACGGCGGTCAGCCCGAACAGCGCCTGGGCGGCGACGACCAGCCAGACGTCGTTGGCCGCACCGATCGCGGCGGGGATGACGACCGCGGCGAGGAGCGTCCCCCACAGGGCACGTGCCCGCCCGAGGCGCCGGACGACGTGCTCGGCCACGAAGCTGCCCAGGAACGAGCCGGCCGCGCCCGCCGTCAGCAGCAGCCCCCAGCCGAAGGGCGAGAGGCCGAGGACCGACTCCTCGCCCACCGCGAACAGCGCCAGGATCGCCATGCCGAAGGAGGCGGTCCCGTTCATGGCGGCGAGCAGGATCGCCAGGGTCCGCAGCAGGCGGTGCTGCCACAGCCAGCGCAGCCCCTCGGCGATCTCGTGCCGCATCCGGACCTTGTCGGCGCCGGGGGCAGGTGCGGTCGGATCCGCCCCCGGCGCCAGTTCGGCAGGCGTCGCCACGGCATCCCCGGCCACGGCGGCGGGGGTGGAACCCAGCCGGAACGTCGCGCGCCGGCGCCGTCCGAAGTCGCCGCTCATGGCCGCGATGAGCCCGGCCGAGACGAGGAAGGTGCCCGCGTCGAGCAGGAGCGGCAGCGCCGCCGCGATCCCGAACAGCAGCGCCCCGAGCGGCGGACCGGCGAACTGGTTGGTGACGATCTCGCCGGCGAACAGGCGCCCGTTGGCCTTCTCGAGTTGCGCCCGCGACACCACGGCCGGCATGAGCGCCTGGGCGGCGTTGTCGAAGAGCACCTCGAAGGTCCCCAGGCCGAGCGCGACCACGTACAGCAACCAGATCGAGGCGCGGTCGGTCAGCACCGCGACGCCCAGCGCCCCCATGAGCAGGAAGCGGACCGCATTGGAGACGACCATGAGCTTGCGGCGGTCGACCCGGTCGGCGATCGCGCCGGCGTGCAGGCTGAACAGCAGCCACGGCAGCCGGTTCGCCGTCGCCACCCCGGCGAACAGCAGTGGGTCGCGGGTCAGTGCCTCGGCCAGCAACGGCAGCGCCGCGTTGTCGATCCCGTCGCCGAGGTTGGACACCGTCGAGGCGGTCCACAGCTTGACGTAGTTGCGTCCGAGGCGGCCGTCGCCGGTGCCGGCCGGCGCCCCGGCGGCATCGGTCGACCCCCGGGCGTGTTCGGCAGATGCGGGGTCGTGGGTCGAGTGGTCCGGCACGACGGTTCCTCCAGTGCCAGCGCCCGAGCGGCTCGGCTGATGGAGTCTGGCATATCGATGGGGTTTTCTCAATCGATGTACGAAGACCCATCAATGGCTATCGTGTGCGGCATGCAACGACGCGAAGCGACACCCGACGAGGTCCGCGCTCTGGCCAGCCCGCTGCGCCTGCGGATCCTGCGCCTGTGCAACCGACAGGCACGCACGAACCGTGAACTGGCCGATGCGCTCGAGAAGGACCCGGGCACGGTCCTGCACCACGTCAAACGGCTCGTCGCCACCGGCTTCCTGGTCCCGGAGCAGGTCCGCAAGGGGGCCAGCGGCGCCCTGGAGAAGCCCTACCGCTCGACGGGACTGTCCTGGCAGCTCGACTTTCCCACCGAGCAGGGCACGACCCCGTGGTACGACGCCGGCCTCGAGGCGTTCCGCGACGAACTCTACGCCGCCGGCCCTCAGGCGCTGCGGGGCGGCGCACGCTTCGACCTCTACCTCAACCAGGCGTCGGCGCAGGAGTTCAACGACCGGCTCATGGCGTTGGTCGAGGAGTTCATCGCCCGCGAGGATCCCGACGGCGACTGGCACGGCGGCTTCTACGGGTTGCACGTCATGCCGGGCGACGCCGGGCCGCGGACGCCGGGCGCGTCCGACGGGGCAGACCGCACGGGCAGGTCGGCGACCGCGGCGACCTAGTGGGTCGAGTCCTCGAGGATCTGCAGGGTCTTGAGGTCGGCGTGGAACTCCAGGGCGAAGTCGCCGCCCTCGCGTCCGATGCCCGAGATCCGGCAGCCACCGAAGGGCGCGGTCAGGTCCCGCACCAGGAACGTGTTGACCCACACGGTCCCGGCGCGGACCGCCCGCCCGACCCGTTCGGCGCGCTCCCGCGAGGTGGTGTAGACGATGCCCGACAGGCCGTAGTCGGTCGAGTTGGCCAGCCGCACCCCGTCGGCCTCGTCGGCGAACGTCTGGAAGGTCAGCACCGGGCCGAAGACCTCGCGTTGCACGATCTCGCTGTCGTTGGACGCCGGCTCGACGAGGGTGGGGGTGTAGAACAGCCCGCCACCGGTGTGGACGTGACCGCCCCGCACGATGCGGTCGCCGTTGGCCCGCGCCCGCTGCACGAAGGCGTCGACGTTGGCGAGATGGTCGGGATGGATCATGGGCGTGATCGTGGTGTCGTCCCCGCGGCTGTCCCCCAGGACGTGGGTGTCGACGTAGGCGTGGAAGCGCTCGAGGAAGGCGTCGCGGATCGACTCCTGCACCAGCAGGCGGGTGCCGGCGAGGCACACCTGGCCCGAGTCGTCGTACTGCCAGGCGGCCTTCTTGGCGGCCGCGTCGAGGTCGGCGTCCTCGAAGACCAGCAGCGGCCCCTTGCCGCCCAGCTCGGCGGTGAACGGCACGATGTTCTCGGCGGCGGCCCGCCCGATGTGCCGGGCGGCCTCGGGTGAACCGGTGAACGAGATCCGACGCACGCGGTGGTCCGCGACCAGCGCGGCGCCCACCTCCTCGCCGATGCCCTGGACCACGTTGAGCACGCCCGGCGGCAGACCAGCCTCCTCGGCGAGGTCGGCCAGGATCGAGGCCGACAACGGCGACCACTCGGCGGGCTTGAGGACCACGGTGTTCCCGGCGGCCAGCGCGGGCGCCATCTTCCAGGTGGAGAGCATCCAGGGCGCGTTCCACGGGGTGATGATCACGGCCGGACCCGCCGGCATCCGCAGGACCCGGTTCTCGGTGCCTTTCGACGACCAGACGCGTTCCTCGTGGGCTGCCGCGAGATCGGCGTAGTTGCGGAAGTTCTCGGCGCCGCGGTGGACGAGCCGCTCGCGCAGGCTCTGCAGCCGCATGGCCATGTCGACGGTCTCGACCTGGGCCACACGCTCCACGCTGGCGTCGATGACGTCCGCGAGCCGGTGCAGGTGGTCGGCGCGTTCCTTCGGCGAGAGGGCCGCCCACGCCGGAAAGGCGTCCTCGGCCGCACCGACGGCCGCACGCGCGGTCTGTTCGTCGCCGCGGGCGACGTCGGCCAGCTTCCAGTCCCAGTCCAGCGGCGAGCGCACCTCGAAGGTGGCGTCGCCCCCGACCCGAACCCCGCCGATGTAGTGCTCGGTCGACACCGCGTACCCGTTGACGTCCACGCGACGGTCGGTCACGACGATCCTCCTGCGGTCGGGTCGGATTCGCTGCCTGCCGGAAACCCTCAGTGGAACGGCAGGTACTCGGACAGCTCCCAGTCGGTCACCGCGGACGCGAAGCGCTCCCACTCCGCCCGCTTGATCACCACGAAGTGCTCGACGAGCCCCGGCCCGAGGGCCTCGATCAGTTCGGTGTCCGCCTCGAGCGCGTCGAGCGCGAGGCGCAACGAGTCCGGGCAGTGCTCGGTCGCGTCGGTGGACTCGAGGCAGTCCTGGGTCTCCGCCGGCGGCGGGGTCAGGTCGCCTTCGACGCCCAGTCTGGCGGCCTGCAGGACCGTCGCCGCGGCCAGGTGCAGGTTGGCCGCACCGTCGGCCATGCGGTGCTCGAGCCGCAGGCCCGGTCCGCGCTCGGGGGAGATCCGCACCGTGGTGCCGCGGTGGTCGTAGCCCCAGTTGTTCCAGTAGCCCGACAGTTGGCCCGGCCGCAGCCGCTTGTAGGCGTTGACGGTCGGCGCGAGCAGCGCGGTCATGCCGCGGTGGTGGGCGATCATGCCGCCGATGGCCTGGTGGGCGAGCTTGGAGAGCCCGTCCTCGGCGGTCTCGTCGTTGAGCGCGTTGTGCCCGTTGACGTCCTCGAACGAGACGTTGACGTGCAGGCCCGAACCGCCGCGGTCACCGAGCGGCTTGCCGAGGAAGGTCAGCATCAGCCCGTGCCGCGCCGCGACCTCGCGAGCCAGCACCTTGAACAGAAACGCCTCGTCGCACGCCTTGAGGGCATCGTCGTAGTGCAGCGTCAACTCGAACTGCGGGATGTCGTACTCGGAGTTGATCGACTCGATGGGCAGGTCGGCGTCCGCCGCCTCGCGCATGATCTCGTCGAGCAGGCCGATGGGGTCGACCGCCGTGCCGGTGCCGTAGACGTAGCCGCCCGGGGTCTCCCACGGGCTCCAGCCGCCGGCCCCGTCGGGCTGGAGGATGTACGCCTCGAGCTCGATGCCGACCTTGGGGCGGTAGCCGAGCTCCTCCCACGCCGCGACGGCCCGCCGCAGCGCATGCCGCGACGACATCTCGACCGGTTCGCCGCGGAAGGAGATGTCGGCCACGGCGACACCGGTGTTGGGTTCCCAGCCGGCGCGGACCTGCTCGAGGTCGAAGCTCGCGTGCAGGTCTGGCAGGCCCTCCAACATGCGGGTTCCGGGCGCGGGCGTCATCTCACGGTCGTAGCCGAGCGCGAACAACGCCATGCAGTGGTAGGCGCCCTTGTCGGCGTAGCGGATCGGCAGGTACTTGCCGCGGGCGAGGCCGAGGTGGTCGGGCCACAGCACCCGGATCCGGTCGTAGGTCTCCATGCTGCTCTCTCTCCTGGTCATTGCGGCGTGCTCCCCCGCCGCCGCCCCGTCCCGCCGGGTCGTGGCCCCCGCCCTCAACGCAGGGTCACCTCGACGGGCAGATGCTTGATCCCGCTGATGAAATTGGACCGCAACCGTTCCACGGGCCCCGCGACCCGGACCGTGCCGAGCCGGGGCAGCAACTGCTCCATCGTGACCCGGATCTCGAGCCGTGCCAACCACTCGCCGATGCAGCGGTGCGGGCCGCCGCGACCGAAGGCGAGGTGCTCGTTGGGCTCGCGGGTGATGTCGAAGCGGAAGGGGTCGGGGAACTGGGCGTCGTCGAAGTCGCCGGAGATCCACCACAGCACGATCTTGTCGCCGGCACGGATGGTGCGGCCGTGCACCTCGACGTCGCGGGTCGCCGTCCGTCGGAAGTGCATCGTGACCGAGGACCAGCGCAGCATCTCCTCGACCGCACTCGGCATCAGTTCGGGACGCTCCTGCAGCAGCTGCAGCTGGTCGGGGTGGTCGAGGAGCGCCAGCAGGCCGGCCGCCATCGAGTAGCGGGTGGTGTCGTTGCCCGCGGCGACCATGAGCGTGAAGAAGTTGTTGAACTCGAGGTCCGTCAGCGGCTCGCCGTCCATCGTCGGCGCCAGCATCTGGCTGACCACGTCACCGGTCGGTCCGGCGCGACGGGCGTCGGCGAGCCGCTGTGCGTACTCGAACAGCTCGATGCCCGACGGGCTGCGGAACGGCATCAGCCGGAACTTCTCGGTGTCGCTCTGGTCGACGACGTGCTCGGTGAACTCCGGGTCGGAGTTGCCGATCATGGCGTCGCCGTGCGCGACGAGCCAGTCGTAGTCCTCCTGCGGCGCACCGAGGAGGCGACCGAGCATGCGCAACGGCAGCTGGCGCGCGACGTCGACGGTGAAGTCGAAGCGCCCGCGCGGCAGCACGTCGTCGAGCAGCTCGGTGGCCAGGTCGCGGATGGCCGCCTCGTAGCTGGCCACCATGCGGCGGGTGAAGCCGCCCTGCACCAGCCGCCGCAGCCGGGTGTGTTCGGGCGGATCCATCTCCATCATCGTCTTGCGGGCCGCGAGCTGCTCCTCGTCCATCTCCTCGAGCCGGATGCCCTGGCGCGAGGTGAAGGTCTTGAAGTCGCGGTTGAGATCGACGATGTCGCGGTAGCGGGTGATGGCCCAGTACCCACGGCCGCCGTCGCGTTCCTCCCACCAGCTGACGGGGTCCTCGCGGCGCAGTCGCTCGAAGGTGCCGTGCGGGACGCCCGCGCGGTAGACGTCGGGGTCGGTGATGTCGAGCCAGCGGTCGCCCAGCATCGCCGGTGTCGCGGTCTCCACCGTCGGCGTCGTCACGAGACGTCCTCCCTCATGCACGTCCTGCGCGAAAGCTCCCGGCGGGGGACGGTACCAGAACCGTTCGGGTCCGAACAGTTAGACTGGTGCCCGCACAGGAGGACCCGTTTGCGCGCACTGTTCATCCAGCACGACCCTGCTTCGAAGCCGGGGCTGGTCGGCACGGCACTGGCCGAGCGCGGCTTCGAGATCGAGCTGCTGAGCATCGGACGCTCGGTGCACGACGGCAGCTACGACGGCCCGTTCCCGAAGGCGCGCGAGTTCGACCTGTTGGTCCCGCTCGGGGCGATCTGGTCGGTCTACGACCACCGGGCCGTGGGGACCTGGATCGACCGCGAACTCGACCTGCTGCGGGAAGCCGACCGGGACGGCGTCCCGGTGCTGGGCATCTGCTTCGGTGGTCAGGCGCTTGCCGCCGCGCACGGTGGCGAGGTGAAGGCCGCAGCGGCGCCCGAGATCGGGTTCACGACCGTGACCACCGACGCTCCGGAGCTGGTGCCCGGCGGTCCCTGGATGCAGTGGCACCACGACGTGTTCACGGTCCCCTCGGGTGGCACCGAGGTGGCGCACAACGACGTGGGTCCGCAGGCGTTTCGACTGCGGCGCAACCTCGGGCTGCAGTTCCACCCCGAGGTCGACGCCGCCATCGTGGCGAGCTGGCTCGAGATGGGTGGCGAGGAGGCGCACGCGGACCTGCGGGCAGCCACCGGCGCGGACCTCGACACGCTGCTCGGGGTCGCCGAGCGGGAGCGGCCGCGGTGCGAGCGGGACGTCGCGACCCTCGTCGACGGCTTCCTCGACCAGGTCGCGGAAAGCTAGTCCGTTCGGCCGTCGACGAAGGCGCGCACGCGGTCGATGGCGTGCGCGACGTGATGGCGACGGGTGCGGTGCGAGAGCACCGCGAGGCGCAGCACGACGCGGCCCTCGAGGTGGGTGCTGGAGAGGCTGACCCGCCCGTCGGCGTTGACGTGTGCCAGCGCGGCGTCCTGCGCGGCGTCGTCGCCCGGAACCCGGAACCCGATGATGGACAGGTCCGGAACTCCGCACGTGGTGACGCCGGGCAGCGCGGCGAGTTCGTCGTGGGCCCACGCGGCGAGGTCGAGCGCGAGGTCCAGCGCCTCGACGAACGGCGGCAGGCCATGGACCTTCAGCGGCAGCCAGAGCTTCGCCCCCCGCCACGCACGGGTCAGTTCAGGCGTGAGCTCGGCGAACTCGGGCAGCTGGTCGGAGTCCGGCAGGTCACGCAGGTAGTCGGCCTCCTCGCCGAACGCGTCGCTGAGCGTCTGACGGTCGCGGACGACCAGCGCACCGGTCCCGAACGGCAGGAACAGCGACTTGTGGGGATCGAGGGTGATCGAGTCGGCGCCTTCGATGCCCTCGAGACGACGGCGGCCCCGTTCCGTCAGCTGGAAGAAGCCACCGTAGGCCCCGTCGACGTGCAGCCACACCCCCAGTTCGGCGGCGAGGTCGGCCAGCGCCGACAGCCGGTCGACGGCGCCGGTGTTGGTGGTGCCCGCCGCGGCGACGACGGCCGTGGGCAGCAGACCATCACTGCGGTCCTGCTTGATCAGCACCCGGAGCGCGTCGAGGTCGAGGCGCATCCCGTCGGCGGACGGACACACCCGCACGTTGCCCGGCAGGATGCCGATCGTCCGGGCCGCCTTGCGAACCGAGGCGTGAGCCTGTTCGCCGACGTAGACGGTGGCGAATTGGGGCTGCCCCGCGGCGTGGCGCTCCCGGGCGGCGACCAGCGCGGTCAGGTTGGCCATCGACCCACCGGAGAGCAGCACGGCCTGCGAACCGGGCGGCATCCCGAACAGCTCACACAACCAGTGCAGCACGCCCGACTCAAGCGCCACCGCGGCGGGTGACGGCGCCGGCAACCCGGTGTAGCGGTTGGACGCGCTGGCGAGCATCTCGCCGAGCGTGGCGGTGAGCAGGCCGCTTCCCGGGATGTAGGCCAGGTGACCGCCACTGCGGCTCTCCTGCCCCTGGGCGATCGCCTGCATCAACGTCGACAGGGCGGACTCGAGCGGAACCGCGGCCCCGGGACGGTCCTCGGCAAGCGCCGTGACGAGGCCGGGGTCGACCCGCGGCGCCTCGACCGGGCGGTCGCCCACCCCGTCGAAGAGGGCGGCGACCAGCGTCGACGCCTGGTCGAGCAGGTCCTGCGTCTGTGCCGCGCACGGATCGAGCGGCAGGCCGCTCGGGTCCGGGGCGGCCTCGGGATACTCGTCCTCGCTCACGGCACTCGACCTCGGGCTCTCGGGCCGCACGAGCGTAGTCGTTGGGCGCACGTCGACACCCGTCGGCAGGTTGCGCACGACAGTCTGTGCGTGGATACCGGCAACATGCGCAATTCGTCGTCCGAACACCGGATTGGATCGACAAGTGTCGTTTCAGGCTGATGCACTCGACATCGAACTCCTCACGCGCCTGCGTGACGACGGCCGGGCCTCGGTCACGGCGCTGGCCGAACAGCTGCCGCTGTCGCGTTCGGCCATCCACCAGCGACTGGAACGCCTCCGCGAGGCCGGGGTGCTCCGAGGGTTCTCGCCGGTGGTGGACAGCCGCAAGCTCGGCCTCGGGATCGCCGCCGTCGTGCTGTTGTCCGCCGGCCCGGGCACGACCCTCGACTGGGAGACCGTGCGGGCAGGCGTGCTTGCGCTCCCCCACGTGGAGTATGCGGCGCTGATGACCGGCGAGGCGGACGTGCTCCTGCTGGTCAGGGTCGCCGACTTCGAGGAGCTGCGGGGCTTCCTGCTCGAGGAGATCCGTCGACTCACCGGCGCACGGGGCACGCTGACCTCGCTGGTCCTCGACGAGGTCGTCCGCCGCCCGTTCCTGCTGCCGGGCGACTGAATCCGTCAGGGTCCGGGAACGCCGCCGGGAGTCGGCGCGCCCGGCGGTGGCACCGCTGGGCGCGGAGACGAGACCAGCACGCTCGACGACCGCGGTCCGTCGCCCGGAGACTCGTGCGGCAGGCCGCGCGCGCGGACGTGATCCGTGACGAGCTTGACGAAACGCCTGGCAGCCCGCAGGTTGCGCCCCGTCACGGGCACGGTGTACGGGTCGCTGGCGGCCGCGAGCTCCGACGGCGGCGGCGGAGAGCCGCCGACGGCCGCCACGTGCAGCCAGCCGCTGCGCCCCCTGGTCGGCTTGCGCAGTTCGGCGCCGCGTACCTGCGCGAACGCGACGGTCACGACAACGGGCTCGTCGCTGGTCATCGTCCGCTTGACGATCACCACCCGCCCGGACTCCACGCGCAACTCCGCGTGGTCGGCACGGACCTCGTGGGTGACTTGCTCGAGACGCGTGGGTGCGGGCATGGCGTGGCTCCGGGAGTGCCGGGCATGCCAGTGAAGCGGCCCCACCGCCCGTGGTGGCAGACCCGAACGGCCGGGTCAGCGCGGAACTTCGCGGGCCCGTCCGGTGACCAGCAGCAGGCCGAGAACGCCCAGCGCCGCCAGCAGGCCGAGGACCGGCTGCCAGCCGAGCGAGAACAAGCCGACGGCGGCGCCAACGAGCAGCAGCGCGTGGACGAGGCCCGCCGTCGTGGCCGCCCACGGACGCCGTTGCCACAGGCCGACCGCGGACACGGAAACGAGCACGACCAGGGCCAGCAGCATGCTGAGCCCCACGGTGAGGATGCCGAGCGCCGTGGGATCGAGCGGGCCGATGACGGCGTCGTCGCCCGCGGTGACCAGCGAGACCACCACCACGCCGAATGCGGTCGCGGCCGCCGCCTCCAGGACCAGCAGGGTCAACAGGGCGGTCGTGGCGAACGACCGTCTCGTCACAGGGCGATCCAGGTGGTCTTGAGGTCGACGTACTTGTCGATGGCGTGCAACGACTTGTCGCGGCCGGTCCCGGACTGCTTCATCCCGCCGAACGGCACGCTGAGGTCGCCCTCCTCGAAGCAGTTGACCCAGACCGTCCCGGCCCGCAGCGCCCGCGCGGCGGTGTGGGCGGTGGTGAGGTCGCGGGTCCACACGGAAGCGGCCAGGCCGTAGACGGTGTCGTTGGCGATACGGATCGCGTCGGGCAGGTCGTCGAAGGGCAGCACGCTCAGCACCGGCCCGAAGATCTCCTCGCGGGCGATACGCATGTCGGGACGCACACCGGTGAACACGGTCGGTTCGACGTAGCTCCCGCCGGTGTCGGGCAGGGTCCGCCCCCCTCCGAGGCGCAGGTCGGCGCCCTCGTCAAGGCCGATGGCGACGTAGTCGAGGACGCGACGTAGTTGGGTCTCGTCGACGACGGGGCCGATCTGGGTCGCCGTGTCGAGGGGGTCGCCGAGTCGTCGGGACGTGATCGCGTCGAGCACCTGCGACACGAAGTCGTCGTGCACGTCGCGCTGGACCAGCAGGCGCGATGCGGCCGTGCACATCTCGCCCTGGTTGAAGGTGATGCCCCAGGCCGCCGTGGCGGCCGCTTCGGCGAGATCGGGCGCGTCACCGAACACGATGTTGGGCGTCTTGCCGCCGAGCTCGAGGTAGACCCGCTTCAGGTTCGAGTCGGCGGCGTAGCGCAGCAGTTCGCGCCCGACCTCGCCCGAACCGGTGAATGCCACGACGTCGACGTCGTCGTGGCGCCCCAGCGCCTGCCCCGCCTCGTGCCCGAGACCAGGCACGACGTTGAGGACGCCCTCGGGAAGGCCGGCTTCGAGCGCCAGCTCCCCGAGTCGCAGCGCCGACAGCGGCGACTGCTCGGCGGGCTTGAGCACGACCGAATTGCCGACGGCCAGCGCCGGCCCGAGCTTCCAGCCCGCCATCGTCAGCGGGAAGTTCCAGGGGACGATGGCCGCCACGACGCCGACCGGCTCGCGCGTGATCATCGCGAGTGCGTCGGCGCCCGTCCGGGGCAACTCGTCGAGCAACTTGTCGGCGGCCTCGGCGTACCAGGTCAGCGTCTTGACCAGGGCTGGGATCTCGATGTCGCGGGCATCGCTGATCGGCTTGCCCATCTCCAGCGAGACGGTGAGTGCGAGCTCGTCGGCGTGCTCCTCGACGAGCCGGGCGAACCGCAGCATGCTGCGGCGACGCTCGGCCGGTGCGGATCGTGACCAGTGTCCCGCGTCGAAGGCCCGCCGTGCGCTGGCGACGGCGCGGTCGACGTCGGCGGTCCTGCACGCGGCGACCTCGGCAAGGACCGTGCCGTCGCGCGGGCTGGTGGCCGAGAACGTGGCGCCGTCGACGGCATCGACGAGTTCCCCGCCGATGACGGCCTGCTGGCGGGGGTGGAAGCGTTCGGCCGATTCGTGCCAGTCGATGCTCGCCTGGGTCACACGTTCCTCCGGGGCAGGTGGTCGACGGTTCCCTCGATGGTCGGCGCCGCGGCGGTGGTGGAGACGACGAGGCGTTCGGTGGCGGCGGGCAGCCGTCGGTGCAGGACCGCGACCGTAGCCAGCAACGCGGCGACCTGGTCCTCTGCGAGTCGCACGTAGTTGCTCGCCGGCGGGAGCCGGGTGCGGACGTGGGACCCACCCATCAGTTCGATCTCGGCGCGCCAGCGCCCCTCGGCCGGCGCGATGGTGAACGCGGTGAAGTCGAGGGCCATGCACGCCGCCTGCAGTTCGCCGTCCGCGAGCAGCTGATCGCGCATCGAGATGCCGGCCAGCTCGTCGCGGCCCTTGACCGTGCCGCGTACCCCCGTTCGCCGCAGGTTGCCCGTGTGGCGCAGCTCGATTCGGACCTCGGCCCCGGTCGACGGCCCGTCGAGCTCGAAGCGGCTGCTCTGGAGCGACAGCAGCCGCCGACGGTCGTCGCGGACGCGCCACCAGCACTGCGCGCCGTCGGGCGTCTCGAGCAACGCGCGTTCGCGCCCGACGGGGTGGAGCCGACACCCCGTCAGGTCGCCGGCGACGCGTTCGAGCAGGTCGGGGCGCGTCACGCGGTACCGACTTCCTCACGCACGAAGTCCTCGGGCTCCACGGGCTCGAAGAGCGGCTTCTTGGTCTTCACGATCGTCTGCCACAGCGCGAACAGGGCGCAGACCGCGAGCATCCCGAAGAAGCGCACGTAGACGTCGCTGCGCGCGATGCCGGGCGGAGCGATGTACCAGATCGTGATCAACATGCCGATGGTCGCCAGGATCTGCGGCACCGGGAACCATGGCGTCTTGAACGGACGCGGCAGGTCGGGCCGGCGCGCACGCAGACGGATCATGGAGATGTTGACGAGCACGTAGGCGAACAGCCAGGCGCACACGGCGGCGAGGATGAGCACGATGATCGAGTCGATGTCGCCCTGGATCACGATGGCGTGGACCGCGGGGATCACCACGGCCAGTGCGATACCGGCCCACGGCGCCTTGTAGCGCGGGTGCAGCCACGCGAAGACCGGCGGAAACGCGTTGTCCTTGGCCATGCCGTACAGGATGCGCGGGATGCCGGCCAGCAGGGTGTTGATGGTGGCGGCGGCAGCGAACAGGACCGCGATCGCGAGCCACCAACGCCCGAAGGTGCCGAGCACCTGTTCGGCGAAGGCGGGGATGGGCAGCGGGGTCTCGAACAGCAGGACCCCACCGTCGAGTTCGACGTTCTCGACCTGTCGCAACACGCCGACGCCGTACAGCACCATCGACGCCGCCACGGCGGTCAGGCCGATGAACATCGCCCGCGGGATGGAGCGGCCCGGGTCGCGGAGTTCGGATGCGAGCGGCGTGACGAATTCGACCCCGACGAACAGGAACATGGCCAGCCCGACCATGGACAGCACGGCGGTCAGGTCGGTGCCGACGAACGACTCGCCGAAGAAGCCGCCCGTGTCGACGGTCGCCGCCCGCAGGACGCCGAGCAGACCGAACACGAGCAGCGTGACCCACATGATGCCGGTGAGGGCCACCTCGACGGCGCCGTAGATGCGGATGCCGAGCGCGTTGATGACGCCGAAGACCAGCAGCAGGCCGACGCCGACGACCCATGAGCGTTCGGGCGTCAGACCCTCCAGGAAGGGAAAGGTGACGCTGGCGAACAGGCCGGCTGCAGCGGTCTCGGCGGTGCCGGCGAAGAGGTGGACGACGAGGTAGGCCACCAGCGTGCCGGTGACACCGAGGAAGCGGCCGAGACCGGACGCGATGTAGTCGTACACCGAGCCGGCGAGTGGCATGACCCCGGCGGCCTCGGAGAAGCTCATGGACTGGAACACCATGAGCACGTAGGCGATGAGGATGGCCACGGCGAACACCCACCCGCCGACGCCGAAGCCCGTCGTCGCCGTCAGCAGCACCGACGAGGCGATGATGAGCCCGACCGCCGTTGCCAGGGCGGTCGGGAAGCCGACGGCGTCGGCCTCGAGTCGGGTCCCGCCCGATCCGACGCGCACGGATGCACCACGCTTGCGTGCCATACGGCACCTCCCAAGGATCCCAAGGCCGACGCGTCTCCCCCGAGTCGGCGGCGACAGCATATGCAGGATCGTTCGGAAGCCAACGACTTCTGGCGCGGCGGTCGCCGAGTGCGCACGACTTGCGCGAGAAACAGATCGAGGCCGCCCGTTTGGGCGGCCTCGATCGTGTGTGGTTCCCGCGGCGACCTACTCTCCCACCGGGTTTCCCCGGCAGTACCATCGGCGCTGGAGGGCTTAACTTCCGGGTTCGGAATGCTGCCGGGTGTGTCCCCTCCGCTGAGGCCACGGGAGACTGGTCCAACACGTGT
>NZ_JBGUAY010000011.1 GCF_041821025.1 Egicoccus sp. AB-alg6-2
AGCCTCACATCCGGTCGTGGTGCCGGTGGTCGTGGTGGTGGGACTCGTCGAGCACCACCGTGCCGTCGTCGAGCACGTGGACGTGACCTCCGTAGGCGCGGGTCAGGTGCTCGGGCGTGAGGACGTGCGCCGGCGGACCGGCCGCGACCACCCGGGTGGCCATCAACACGGTCGTGTCCGCGAGCTGGGCGGTACCCACGTCGTGGGTGGTCAGGACCACGGTCGCGCCGCGATCGCGCTCGGCCGCGACGACCTCCGTGATGGTCTCCTGGGTGACGAGGTCGAGCCCCGTGATCGGCTCGTCGAGGAGCAGCACCTGCGCCCGTTGGGCGAGTGCCTGCGCCACGTACACGCGCTGCCGTTGCCCGCCGGAGAGTTCCAGCAGCTGTCGGTCGAGGAGATCGGTGATGCGGAGGCGCTCGACGGCGTCGTCGACCGCCTCGCGGTCCTCGCTTCCCAGTGGCCGGAAGGCGCCACGTAGGCCGTAGCAGCCCATCCTCACCGTCTCTTGCACGGTCAGGGGGACCGCCTCGTTCGCGACGGTCGTCTGCAGCACGTGGGCGACCTGGCGGCGCATGGTTCTCGGCGGTCGGCCGAGCACCGCGATGCTGCCGCGGTCGGGGCGGATGAGCCCGGAGATGGTGCCGAGCAGCGTCGACTTCCCGGAGCCGTTCGGCCCGATGATGGCGACGACCTGCCCGCGCGCGAACTGCAGGTCGACGGCGTCGACGGCGCGGATCCCGCCGTAGTGGACGCCGAGCCCCCGCATCACGATCGCCGGGGCGGTGGCGGCGGCTTCGGAATCGGTTCGTCCCCGCCGGGTGGAGGTCATGGTCGGCTCGCTTTTAGGAACAGTTCCCATTACCCTCATCGGAACGGGCGACACAAGCTACCGCCGCGGCAGCGCGCGGGCGTCGCCGTCCTCACGACGAATCGATCGGTCTGCTCGTGTCCCTGCTCGGCTCTCGTTCCCGCCCCTCCCGTGCCGCCGTCGCGCTGGCCGGTGTCGCCCTGATGCTGGCGGCCTGCGCCGGCGACGGCGGGCAACTCACGGAGCCGGAACAGGCCGAGTCCCCGGAGGTGGATGCGCCGACGACGAACGCGCCGGACGAGTCGGCCGAACCCGGGATCGTCGACGAGGGTGACCAGACGCTGGTCGTCGCCACCACCAGCATTCTCGGCGACGTCGTGTCCAACGTCGTCGGCGACGATGCGCGGGTGGAGGTGCTCGTTCCGCCCGGTGTCGACCCCCACGGCTACCAACCCTCCGCGAGCGACGCCGCGCTGCTGCGCCAGGCCGACCTCGTCGTCGCCAACGGACTCGGGCTCGAGGAGAACCTGGTCGACGCCATCGACGCGGCGTCGTCGGAGGGCATCCGGGTGCTCGAGCTGGCCGAACAGCTCGATCCGATCGAGTTCGGCGTCGCCGACCACCACGACCACGCGCACGACGACGACCACGCGCACGACGACGACCACGCGCACGACGACGAGCACGGCCACGACGACGAGCACGGCCACGACGACGAGCACGGCCACGACGACGACCACGCGGGTCACGACCACGGGCCGCTCGACCCGCACATCTGGTTCGACCCCGAGCGCATGGCCGACGCGGTGCAACTGATCGCGGCCGAGCTGGGCGAGGTCGGCGCCGGCGACTTCGACGACCGCGCCCTGGCGTACGCCGACGAACTCCGTGCGCTCGATCACGAACTGGCGGAGTTGTACGCCACGATCCCGTCCGAGCGTCGCCTGTTGGTGACCAACCACGACTCGCTGGGCTATCTCGCGCACCGCTACGACTTCGAGGTGCTCGGGACCGTCGTGCCAGGGGTCTCGACCCAGGCCGAGGCGGACGCGCGCGCCTTCGCGGCGCTCGTCGAGACCATCGAGGAGACGGGGGTGCCGGCGATCTTCACCGAGAACGTCGAGTCGTCCGCGCTCGCCGATCAGCTCGCCACCGAGGTCGGCAGTCGTGGGGGCCCCGAGATCGCGGTCGTCTCGCTGTACACCGATGCGCTCGGCGAGCCGGGCAGCGATGCCGCGACCTACGTCGACCTGCTGCGTGAGAACGCCCGGCGGATCGTCGACGCGCTCGGCTGATGTGATCCACTTGCTGGCCGTCGCCGGCCGTCCCCCGACCATCCCGCGGAGCGCCCCGTGCTGGAGTTGATCAGCGAGCCGTTCGCCTACGGGTTCATGCGCAACACGCTGATGGCCGGCCTGCTCACCGTGGTCGCGAGCTCGCTCATCGGCACGTGGGTCGTGATGCGTGGCATGTCGTTCATGGGCGACGCGCTCGCCCACGGGGTCCTGCCCGGCATCGCGATCGCCTACGTGCTGGGTGGCAACCTCCTGGTCGGTGCGGCGATCAGCGCAGCCGTCATGATCGGGGGCGTGAGCGTCGCCAGCGCCCGGAGCCGCCTCGGCGACGACACCGCGATCGGGCTGCTGTTCGTCGGCATGCTCGCCCTCGGCGTCGCCGTCATCTCGCGCAGCGGGGCGTACGCAGGCGACCTGACCACCATCCTGTTCGGCTCCCCGCTCGGGGTCACCAGCGACCAGGTGCGCACGGTGGCCCAGGCGACGGCGGTCACCGTCGTCGTCACGATCGCGATGTACCGGCCGTTCCTGGTGCTGTCGTTCAGTCGCGCCAAGGCCGAGGTCCTCGGGTTGCGTCCCGGCCTCACCCACCTCGTGATGCTGGCCCTGGTCGCCATGGTCATCATCAGCTCGTTCCGGGCGGTCGGCACGATGTTGGTGTTCGCGTTCATCGTCGCCCCGCCGGCGACCGCCGCCCTCGTGTCGCGGCGCGTACCGGTGATGATGGGCGTGGCGATGTTCATCGGCGCCCTCGGCGTGATCGCGGGGCTGCTGCTGAGTTTCCACCTCGGGCTCGCCGCCGCACCGACCATCGCCGGTCTGACCGTAGCCGCCTTCTTCGTCGTGCTCGCCGTGCGCGAGAGCCTCGATCGCGCCCGCACGTGGCGACACCGGCACGCGCCCGCTGCGGCCGGCTGACCACCACGGTCCGCGGGTTGCGGCCCGCGTGGCGACGTCAGCTGCAGGTGGCGCAGGTACCGACGAGCTCGAAGCGGTGCGAGTCGACGTCGAAGTCGGTCTGGCGGCGGGCCTCGTCGGCGGCCTCGGCGAGCGCCGACTCGATCCGAGCCGGCAGCACGACGTCCTCGAGACGACCGCACAGCGAGCACAGCAGGTGGTGGTGGTGCTCGGAGAGCTCCTCGGTGAGCTCGTAGCGGGCGACGTCGTCGGTCGAGGCCAGGCGGTGCACCGCGCCGCACTGCTCGAGGGTCGCGAGGTTGCGGTAGAGCGAGCTCTGCGACTGGCGTGCACCGAGATGCTGCAGCTCGGGGATCGTCACGGGCCGGCCGGCATCCATCAGCAGCTGCACGAGTTGACGGCGCCCGCCGGTGTAGCGCTGACGCGCCCGGCGAAGCTGCTCGTCGACGGTGTCGTGGATGTCGGTCGTCATGCGGGCAGCATAGGTCACGTTCTCGGAATGGCGATCCCGGTCGGAATCGGCGAGAGCCCGCGGCGGGCGAACCAGTAGACTCCGCGGCGACGCGTGTCCGTCCGTCGTCTCGACAGGCCGCTCGCCGGCCGCATCCGCTTGCTGGAGTACCTCGCCGTGCGCATCCGTTCCCTGCTGTCAGCCGCCATGCTCGCGGCCCTCCTCGCCGGTTGCGGCGGCGCGACCACCCCGGGGGCCGCGGCCACGGTCGACGGCGAGGTCATCTCGCGCGAACGCCTCGAGAGCGCGGTGCGCGAACTGACCGGCGACAGCGCGTCGATGGACGCCGAGGAGCGCAACGAGCTCGTCGGGGACACCCAGCGGCGGGTGCTGAGCTTCCTGATCCAGGCCCAGGCGATCATCAACCTCGCCGACGAGCGCGGCATCACCGTCGACCCGGCCGAGGAAGCGGCCAGGTTCGAGGAGGACGTCGAAGGCTTCGGCGGCGAGGAGGCGCTGGCGCAGCAGTTGTCCGCCCAGCAGAGCGGTCTGACCGTCGAGCTCTACCGCGACGTCCTCATCCCGGCCAGCCTCCGCCTCGACCTGCTGCGCGAGGAGCTCCTCGGCGAGGTCGAGGTCGAGGAGGTCGAGACCCGCACGGTGCGCCACATCCTGGTCGAGACCGAGCCCGAGGCCCAGGCGATCGTCGACGAGCTCGCCGACGGCGCCGACTTCGCCGAACTGGCCCAGCAACGCTCCACCGACCCCGGTAGCGGTGCACAGGGCGGCGAACTCGGCGACAACCCTCGTGGTGCGTTCGTGCCGCCCTTCGACGACGCCGTGTGGTCCGCCACGATCGGTGAGGTCGTCGGACCGGTCGAGTCCGACTTCGGGTTCCACGTCCTCGAGGTGACCGACGAGGGCAGCGTCGAGCAGGCGGCCGGCGGCGGCAGTCGCGACCAGGCTGCGCAGGGGCAGCTCGACCAGTTGCTGGCCAGTGCGTTCGCGGACGCCGAGGTCACGGTCGCGCCGGGGCTCGGCCGTTGGGACGCTGAACTGCAGCAGGTGGTCGCGCCCGAGCGTGTCGGCCAGGGCGCCGAACCGGGGCAGCAGCCCGGCGACCTGCTCGACGACCCGGTCGACGCGCCGGCCGAGGAATGAGCGGGGGCGCGCCGCCCAGGGTGGTGCTGGTCGAGACCTCCGACGCCCTGCCCGGCCTGCTGCCGTTCCAGGCGTGGGACGTGCTCGGAACCGCGCCGGTCGTGCACCTGCGCGACCCCGACACCCACCCGAGCGCGAAGCACCTGTACTTCGCCGGCCTGGACCTGCAGCCGCTGGCTCCCGCCACGCTCGGCCGCGCCGAGCTCGACCTGACCAAGCCGGGCAGCCCCGAGGATCGGCGCATCGCCAAGGCGCTGCTCGAGTACGCGGTCCGTGAAGGCGTGGCGGTGTACCTGCTCGGTCCCGGGGACGAGGGGCTGGGTCCGACGCTGGGTGGCCAGGCCGGTGAGCACGACGCCGAGGTCGAGTTCGTCTTCATGGCGCAGCAACCCGCCGGCGCGGAGTTCGTCCGGCTCGTCGACGTGCTCAAGCGGCTCCGCGACCCCGAGGACGGCTGCCCCTGGGACCTGGAGCAGGATCACGCCAGCCTCGCGAAGTACCTCGTCGAGGAGACCTACGAACTCATCGACGCGATCGAGCGGGAACACGACGTCGACATCGCGGAAGAGCTCGGTGACGTGCTGCTGCAGGTCGTGTTCCAGGCCCAGGTGGCCAGCGATCGTCGTGCCTTCAACATCGACGACGTGACGCGCGGCATCGTCGACAAGCTGGTGCGGCGTCACCCGCACGTGTTCGCCGACGGCGACGCGGACACCGCCGAGGACGTCCAGCGCAACTGGGACGCCCTGAAGGCCCGCGAGAAGGTGGGACGCACCGGCCCGTTCGACGGCGTGCCACCGGCGCTGCCCGGCCTGATGCTGCTCGAGACGCTCGAGCGCAAGGCCGCCAAGCGTGGGTTCGACTGGAGCGATCCGACCGAACCCGCCGCCCGCGTGACCGAGGAGCTCGGCGAACTGCTGGACGCCGGGACGGACGAGGAGCGCCTCGAGGAGCTCGGTGACCTGCTCGGCGCCGTCGTCGGCCTCGCGCGCGCCCTCGACCTCGATCCCGAGGTGGCGGCGCGGGCCGCGGCGCGCAAGTTCCGGGCCCGCTTCGAGGCGGTGCTGGCCCTCGCGGTCCAGCGGGAGTTGCCGGTCGACGACCTCAGCCGGGACACGTGGCTGGAGCTGTGGGACGAGGTCAAGGCGCCCGACTGACCGGGCCGGTCGTCCCGACTAGGCTGCCGCCCCCGCCGGATCCCTGCCAGCCGAGGACGCGCATGTCCACCGACGACGTCGCCACCGACGCCAACGGGTCGGGCGCGCCCGCGAGCATCCGCCCTCCCGATCTCGCGCCCGACGAGGTCCGCGGCAACGAGGACGTGCTGGCCGGCTGGGACACCGACGTCGACGTCGCCGACCTGGCGCGATGGCAGGTGGACCGGGCGCCGTTCCCGACCGACGCCGTCGTGGTCGTCGGTGCGAAGGTGGCGGGTGCCCTCATCGGTGCCGCCGTCGACCAGCGACGCGGGCGCGGGTTCGTGGTCGGCGCGATGGCCGGACTGGCCGCCGGCGTCGTCACCCGCCGCCTGTGGCGCCTGGACGTCTGAGACACCGGGGTTCCCACCAACCCCTGGTCCCACGCTCGTGTCGGCGTTGTTTCCAATGCGCGTGACCGTCACGTACCGTCCGATGCGGTCAGGCGCCGCGTGTACGGACCGCCTGGCGTGCCCGCCGTTCCCTCTCTCCTCGAGACGACACCGCTCATGCATCTGACGACCATCGAACTCGTCCGCGCCCGCGAGATCCTCGACAGCCGCGGCAACCCGACCGTCGAGGTCGAGGTCGGCCTGGTCGACGGCACGCTCGGTCGTGCAGCGGTCCCTTCGGGGGCGTCCACGGGCGAGGCCGAGGCGGTCGAGCTGCGTGACGGCGGGGAGCGCTACCTCGGCAAGGGGGTGCGCAAGGCCGTCGACAACGTCCACGAGACCATCGCGCCGGCGCTCCTCGGACACGACGCGACGCGGCAGCGCGAGATCGATGCGCTCCTGCTCGACCTCGACGGCACCGACAACAAGGGCACGCTGGGCGCCAACGCCATCCTCGGCGTCTCGCTGGCGACCGCCAAGGCGGCGGCCGAGGCGAGCGGCCTGCCGCTGTACGCCTACCTCGGCGGCCCCAACGCGCACCTGCTCCCGGTCCCGATGATGAATGTGCTCAACGGGGGCAGCCACGCCGACTCCAACGTCGACTTCCAGGAGTTCATGATCGCGCCGATCGGCGCCCCCAGCTTCGCCGAGGCGCTGCGCATCGGCACCGAGGTCTACCACCAGCTCAAGAAGGTGCTGCACGGCCGGGGCCTGTCCACGGGGCTGGGTGACGAGGGCGGCTTCGCCCCCGACCTCGCGTCGAACTCGGCCGCGCTGGACCTGCTCATGGAGGCGATCGACGCCGCCGGCTACCGGGCCGGCAGCGACATCGCGCTCGCGATGGACCCGGCCACCTCCGAGCTGTTCCGCGACGGCAGATACCACCTCGACGGCGAGGGACGGGTCCTGTCGTCCGAGGAGATGGTGGAGCTGTGGGCCGACCTCGTCGACCGCTACCCGATCGTCTCGATCGAGGACGGACTCGACGAGGGCGACTGGGACGGGTGGAAGCTGTTGACCCAGCGGCTGGGCGAGCAGGTCCAGCTCGTCGGCGACGACCTGCTGGTGACCAATCCCGCCTTCGTCCGACGCGGCATCGACGAGCGGGCCGCGAACAGCGTGCTCGTGAAGGTCAACCAGATCGGCTCGCTGACCGAGACCCTCGATGCGGTCGCCATGGCGCAACGTGCCGGGTGGACCGCGATGATCAGCCACCGTTCCGGCGAGACCGAGGACGCCACCATCGCCGACATCGCCGTCGCCACCAACGCGGGCCAGATCAAGACCGGCGCGCCCGCACGCTCCGACCGGGTCGCCAAGTACAACCAGTTGCTGCGCATCGAGGAAGAGCTCGGCGACAGCGCCCGCTACGCCGGCCGTGAAGCGTTCCCCCGGTTCGCCCCGTGACCAGCCAGCCGTCCCGCTCGCACGCGCGCCGCGACCTGCGGCGCCAGCAGCGTCGCCGTCGGCGCGGTGGTCACGATCGGGGTCCGGTCGCCCTGCAGCGTGCCGCCGACCGCAGCCTGGCGGCGGCGCGCGGGGTCCGTCACGGCGTCCGCCGCGCCGTCAGTGGCGATCGGCCGCTGGTGCTGATGCTGCTCGGGGCGATCGTGCTGTCCGTGCTGATGCTCTCGGGGCCGGCCCAGCGTTACCTGGACACCCGCGAACGGGTGGATGCGCTGGCCGGAAAGGCGGATGCGCTCGACCGTGCCAACGCCGAACTGCTGCAGCGCCAGCGCGACCTGCAGGACCCCATCAACATCGAGCTCCTCGCCCGCGAGCACCAGGGCTTCATCCGGCCCGGGGAGGTGCCCTACACGTTGATCCCTCCGGAGGTCGAGCGGCCCCGGATCACCGCCCCGCGTTCCACCGTGCAGGCGCCCTCCGATGCGGCCTGGTACGAGCGGATGTGGGAGACGGTGCACGGCTGGGTCGGCTCATCCTGAGCGACGGCAGGTCGATCGGACGTCCGGTCGGTGTTGCCCCTGGCGGCTGCGCTCCGTACCGTTACGGGGTGCGGAGCTCGGTTGTGGCTCCGCCGATCGCGCGCCCGGTCCCGTCTGCGGACCGGGTCCCTTCACCGCCAGCCGCCGACGTGCGGCTACGACCGGGGCCCCCAGGCGTCTCGCGCGAGCGCCCCGCGCCCCACAGGAGTTGGTCCAACTGCAGGGACAGATCGTCAAGGGCAAGGTCGTCCGGCTCGAGGAGTACGGCGCATTCGTCGAGGTTCCGACCGAGGACGGAGGCATCGTCACCGGGCTGGTCCACGTATCCGAGGTCGACGCCGACTTCGTCGAGAACATCTACGCCTACCTCGCCGAAGGCGACGAGGTCGACGTCAAGGTGCTCGACGTCAAGGAGGACGGCAAGGTCGACCTGTCCATCAAGCGTGCCGACCCGGAGTGGCAGGACGAGGAGTCCGTCAACCTGCGGTCCAAGCTCGACAAGGACTTCAACAAGCGTCTGCGCCGCTTCATGCACAAGTCGCAGATGATCCAGGGTGAGGCGCGCCGACAGCGTCGCGGACGCGTCGGCTGATGCCGTTCCCCGACGGGGCCGCGCGCCCCGTCCCCAGGGACGTGCCCGGCGCCTCGGACCGCGAGGCGCCGGACGTCGGTGTGCGCCCGACCGGCGTGCCCGGCCCCCAGCCCGACGCCGTGCGGCCCGATCCGCAGGCCTCGTACGAGCGGGCGCTGGCGGCCGCGCCGGCCGACCGGCGCGAACAGGCCATCGTCTCGGTGCAGTTGGGTCGTCCCGCCCGCGGCGCCCCGGCCGTGGTGCACCGGTGCGTGTACGGGCTGCCGACGGTGGTGCGTGTCGCTCCGCGGTTGGACGACGGCACGCCGTTTCCGACGACGTTCTGGCTCACGTGCCCGGTCATGCGGTCACGGGTGGGCGGCCTCGAGGCCGATCACGCCATGGTCGGGCTCAACGAACGGCTCGGCACCGACGACGAGTTCGCCGCTTCGTACGCGGCCGCGTCGGAACGCTACGTCGCCGCACGGGACCAACTTGGCGAGCCGTTGCCGGGCAACCCGAGTGCTGGCGGCATGCCGGGGCACATCAAGTGCCTGCACGTGCACGCGGGGCACACGCTGGCCACCGGCGACAACGTGGTCGGGCAGTGGACGGTCGAGCACACCACCCCGGCGCCGTGCCGCGGCCCGTGCGTGACCGAGGGCGAGGTCGCCGCCCGCATGGAGCGCTCGTCGTGACCGCGGCCCGGGCCGCCGTCGATGTCGGTACCAACTCGGTCCGGCTCCTGATCGTCGACGCCGACGGCCGCCGGATCGCCCGCGAGCTGACGATCACCCGCCTGGGTGCCGGCGTCGACCGCAACGGCCACCTCGACGACGAGGCCCTGCAGCGGACGCTCGACACCATCGCCCGCTACCGCGAGCTGTGGACCGCGGCGGGGGTGACCGACCGCGTCCGGATCGCGGCCACGTCCGCCGTCCGTGACGCCGGTGACCGCGACCGCTTCTTCGGCGGCGTCCGCGAGGTCGCCGGCGTCGACGCGGAGGTGCTCAGCGGCGAACAGGAAGCGGCCCTGACCTTCGCCGGCGCTGCGGGTGCCGTCGACGTGGTCGCTCCAGTCGCGGTCGTCGACGTCGGCGGCGGTTCGACCGAGCTGGTCGTCGGCGACGACGGCGGCGACGTGGCCGGTAGCGTGTCGATGCAGCTGGGCTGCGTACGGCTCACCGAGCGCCACCTGGCGACCGATCCGCCCGCCGCCGCCGAAGTGGTTGCGGCGCGCGCCTTCGTGGACGAACGCCTCGACGAGGCCGATGCCGGCCTGTCGTTGCAGGGCGCGGACCTGGCGGGGGCGCGGTCGTTGGTGGCGGTCGCCGGCACGGCCACGACCCTGGCCGCGCTGCACCTCAACCTGCCGGCCTACGAGGAGCGCCGCATCCACGGCGCCCGCGTGCCGCTCTCCGCGCTGCTCGAACTGACCGAACGCCTGCTCGCCATGTCCGCGTCTGAGCGCGCCGCTCTGGGCCCGGTGCAGCCGGGCCGGGAGGACGTCCTGCACGGCGGCGCCCTGGTGCTCTCGCGCGTGGCGCAGCGCTACGACTTCGATGATGTCGTGGTCAGCGAGTCCGACATCCTCGACGGCCTGGCCGCCTCACTCGCCTGACCGCGACCGTCGTGTCAGACGGTCGCCGTTTCAGACGGCCGCCGCGGGTCGCCCGAGGTCCGACGCCCGCCGTCCGACGAGGTAGGCGCCCACGATCGCCACGACGATCGCCACCACCGGCGGGATGAAGACGCCGTACCGGCTCGACAGCCACGCCAGCAGGGTCGCCACGGCGTAGACGGCGAGGTTCTCCCAACGCACGGCAGGGAAGCGGTAGTCGAGTGGTTCGGGCATCCCGCCGCGCCAGTTGGCGAGGAAGTCACCGATGATCACGCCGCCGATGGCGGGGATCAGGATGCCGAGCCAGGCCAGGTAGCCGATCAGGTTGTCGTAGATCGGCAGGGCGAGCAGCGTCCCGACGATCACGCCACCGACCACGAACGGCTTCTTGGTGTTGGCGTTGAACAGCTCGGCACCGGCGACGCCGAAGTTGTAGGCGGTGTTGTCGTTGGTGGTCCACAGGTTGGCGACCAGGAACACCAGGCCCCACCCGATCAGGTTGAGCGCGAACAGCACCTCGACGAAGTCGCCGATGCCGAACGCCAGCGCCCCGATCCCGCCGAAGAAGATCATGAGCAGCTCACCGACGAAGAACGCGATCGTGGCCGAGGTGACCCCCTGGGTGGGGGTCCGGGCGAACCGAGTCCAGTTGGGCGCCTGCGTGCCCCCGGAGGCGAACGTGCCGACGATGGCGGTGACCGCGGCGGCGACCGTCATCTCCCCGGTCCCGGTGAGCCCCCCGAGGCCGCCGATCCCGCCGACCTCCGTGAGCGAGCGCCACGTGACCCAGCCGGCCAGGATCAACAGCAGCGGCACGGACACGGCCGAGAGCAGTTCCATGCCGCGGTAGCCGTAGTAGGCGGTCACGCCCATGACGGCCCCGCCGACCAGGATCAGGACCCAGCGCCACACGGGTCCGTCCAGGCCGGTCACCTGCTGGGTCAGCAACGCCAGGGTCGCGACCGTGACGCCGTACCAGCCGATCTGCGTCCCGCCGAGCAGCAACGAGACCAGCTTCGCGCCCTTGTCGCCGAAGGCGTAGCGGGACATCACCACGGTGGTGAGGCCGGTGCGGGCTCCGACGGCGCCGAGGGCGGAGACGTAGACACCCAGCACGGCCGAGCCGAGGAGGGCGACGAGCAGGAACTCGTTGAACGAGAACGCGGGCGCGATGCTGGCTCCCGCGAGCATCGTCGGGGTGAAGAAGGTGAAGCCGAGCAGGACGACCCCCAGCGACAGCACGCCCTTGCGGGCGTGCAGGGGGACGATCTGCAGCGGGTAGTCGGGGTCGATGCCGTCGGGCGCCGGCGCGCGGGTGTCCGCGGTGTCACTCATGACCGATGTCCTCGTTCCAGATCGCCGGGTGCTCGGCGATGAACTGTTGCAACAGGTCGATGCAGCGCTGGTCGTCGAGCACGTGGACCTCGACCCCGTGCTCGGCGAGCCAGTCGTGGCCCCCGTGGAACGTTCGTGCCTCGCCGATGACGACCCGGGAGATGCCGAACTGGCGCACCAGTCCGGCGCAGTACCAGCACGGCGAGAGGGTCGTGACCATCGTCGTGCCGCGGTAACTGCGTTGCCGGCCCGCACGCCGGAACGCGTCGGTCTCGCCGTGGACCGACGGGTCGTCCTCCTGCACGCGGCGGTTGTGGCCGCGTCCGAGCACCTGTCCGTCGGTGCCGATGAGCGCGGCGCCGATCGGGATGCCACCCTCGGTGCGGCTCGCGACGGCCTCCTCGACGGCGACGTCGAGCCATCGAAGCATGGTGGCGTCGTCTGGGCTCTCGAGGTGGTTCATGCGGCAACTCCCGGTCGTCGGGATCTTGCCAGCTGCGTGCGACGGTGGCCCCACATTTCGCGTCGCGTCGCGGCCGCCGTGTCGCGTAGCGTGCGCGCAGGCGGAGCGAGGGCGGAGTCGGGTGGACGAGCGGTTGGACCCGGCGGTCTTCTGGCCGCGCCTGCGGGAGGCGCTGGTGCAGGTTCCCGAGGACGCACGCACCCCGCCGCCGGAAGCGCGCGTCGGGGCGGTCCTCGTGCTGCTCGAGGACACGCCGGAAGGGCCGCGCGTCGTGCTGACGCGCCGCCGCCGCGACATGCGTTCGCACCCCGGGCAGGTGTCGTTTCCCGGCGGGCGTCTCGACCCGGGGGAGTCGGTCGACGAGGCGGCGCTGCGCGAGGCCCGCGAGGAGATCGGACTCCGTGGTCACACCGTCGAGATCGTCGGTGTGGGGCCGAAGTTCTACATCCCGCCGTCGCGGTTCTGGGTGGTGCCGGTCCTGGCGCGCTGGCGGCAGCCACATCCGCTGACCGAGAACCCGTGGGAGGTCGACGAGGTCCTCGAGGTGCCGCTCACCCAACTGCTCGACCGGTCACGGTGGCGGCACGCGCCGTTGAGCCTGCGCGGGTCGACCTGGGCGTGGCAGCTCGATGCCGACATCCTGTGGGGGGCGACCGCGATCGTGATGGCGTTGCTGCTCGACACGGCCGTCGAGGGCTGGTCCGGGGGCCTGCAGCCGCACGAACTCGGCGAGAAATTCGCCGTGCGGCCGTGGGAGCAGGTGCCGTCCTGGGAACGGCGGGTGCGTCTCGAGGGCGAGTTGCCGTCCCGGTCCCAGGCCGAGGTCGAACACGTGGCCGCGGCCCAGGTCCGGCAGGTACGGGAGTGGCTCGACGGGCGGGGGGTGGGGCCGCTCGTGCGGGCCGAGCAGGCGGGGCGGGCCGCCGCACACGCCCTCCGTCGGCTGCACGGCGGCGACCTGGCCGACGTGACGATCACGGTGCTGGCCGGCCCGAGCGAGAACGGCGCAGGTGGACTGGCAGCGGCGCGTCTGCTGGTCGCGGCCGGTGCCGGGGTCGAGGTGGTGACGGTCGGACCTCCGCGGCATCCGCAGCAACTCGCCGTCCTGGAAGCCGCGGGTGTGCCCCTGACGTCCGTGACCGCCGAGACCTTCAACGATGCCAGGGCGCCCGGCCAGGTCGTGCTCGACGCCATGCTCGGCGTCGGGACCGAGCCGCCCCTGCGCGATCTGCCGGAGGTCGCCGCGACCTGGCTGCGCCGCCACGACGTCCCGGTGGTGTCGCTCGATTTGCCGACCGGGCTGTCGGCTGACGCGGGGGTCCGGGGGCCGTGCGTGACCGCGGACGTCACGGTCGCCATCGGTGCCCCGACCCGCGGCCTGGCCGAGCGGATCTCCCACGCCTACGTCGGCGATCTCTACCTCGCCGATCTTGGCGTCCCACCCGCGGCGTGGCGCGCCGCCGGTGTCTCGACCCCGCCGACGTTCAGCAGCGGCCCGCTGGTGCGGCTGACCGCCGACGACGTGGGCACCGACGCCGGCACCCCCGACCAGGGCCAGCTCTGACGATCGTCGTTCAGGCCGCCGGGTCGAGGACGCGGCCGACGAACAACACCGCGCTCGTCGGCTTGTGCCGGATCAGGTAGAGGAATGGCTGGTCGGCTCGGACGGTCACTACGGGCTCGGGGGGCCCGCTGTCCTCGAAGAGGAGTGCCGTGGCGGCCGCCGCGACCGTCCCCTGCTCGTCGACCGCGATGTCCGCGGCGTGGATCGCGTCCTCGAGTGTGATGCCGGACGCGATGCCGTCGTAGCCCCGACGCCAAAGATGTCGGCAGCGCCGAGGTCGCCCTCGATCAGGCCGCGCAGGTCGACCTGACTGCTGCTCTCGAACCGGGGCAGGAACAACTCGACCGCTTGACCGCTCGCATTCGCGTCGATCTCGTCGACGAGTTCTCGACCGAGTTGCGCCTCCACCTCGGCGTAGCTTCCCACGGCTGGGACGACGACCAGCATCGACCGCTCGTGCCGAGATAGGGGATCTCGGTGGCGACGTAGGCGTCCGTCGCCACGGCCGGCCCGGACAGTTCGAGTTCGTGCATGAGCGGCACCGTGACGGTCGAGCCGTCCAGACGCGTGAAGTCGGGGGCTTCGGTGCCGTACTTGCCGAAAAGCCGTGCCCAGTCCGCTTCGAGGTAGAGCGCGTTCACCAGCACCAACGCCGAGTCTGCGTTCAGGGCGCCCATGGGAAGCAGGTTGGAGATCAGGTCCTCGGTCTGCTCGGCGACCCAGTCGTTGATGTGCGCGCGGGAGCCGTCGGGGTCGGCCTTCAGAGGAAGTGGTTCCACGCGGGCGCCGAACCAGGTCGCGAGGCGCTCGTCGTACCCGTCGACGGTCGTGAAGCCGCTGTCGGGGAACTGCAGGTTGGCGAGTCGCACGACCGGACCGCCGACATCGGTCACCCCCTGCTCGAGCGTGTTGAACGCCTCCCACCGGGCTTCGCCGTCGACCGGATACCCGAACAGCTCGGACAACGCTTCTGCCGTCTCGCCACTGGCGCCCGCATCGGCCATGCCGAAGGCAATGCCGATGGACAGCGGCGACAGCACGAGGTCATCCGCGGACTCCGCGGCCGCGGCGGCGAACAGCCGGTAGCCGACGTCGTTGAGCCCGGCGACGAGATCCGGCACGTCAGGCGAGTCCGGCGTGGGACGCTCGATGTCGAGCGCCGCGAGTGCGGTCTGGGTCGCCGCCGGCCCGACCGTCGGGCGCGTCGGGCGACGCACCGCAGGCGGTGATCACGAAGGCGGCCACCAGAATCGTCGCCGGGAACCGTGTTCGAACCATGCTCGGCATGTTGCCCCCCGTCATCGGTGGGACGGCACGCGATGCCGAATGGTTGCAGGCGCGTTCGTTGTGCGGGCGGTGGGATTCGAACCCACACGGGCTTGCGCCCCAAGGCGTTTAAGGCCTCTCTGTCTACCGTTCCAGCACGCCCGCATGGCCAGAAGCCTAAACGAGGGCCAGTTGTTTCATCGGGCGTGGCGATGGATCCGCGTCGGGCGATCGTGCCTCCCTGCTATGCCGCGCACGGGCGCCGCGGTTCCGACCGCGGTAGGTCGGTGTCAGGGCGTGGCAGTTTGGGCAGAGCAGCCGCAGGTTCTGCAACCGGTTGTCACGCCGGTCGCCGTTGACGTGGTCCAGTTCCAGTGGCACTTCGCGTCCTTGCCACTCGGTCAGACCGCAGCGCTCGCATGCCCATGTCTTCAGCCCGACGCTGACGAGCCGCCGGCCGAGGTCGGTGAAGCGATTCGCCGTGTTCGCTGCGAGCTCCGGTGCCAGCTTGTCGAGCAGAAAGCGGACTCGTGTGCCCGCCGAGCCGAAGTGAGTCAGGTCGACCTCATAGCTTGCGACGCTTGCAGCGAAGCGCGCGTAGGCCGTGCCGCATGGCACGAAGCCGAGATCACGGATCACGGCCGCGATCGAGAAGTTGCCGAGCACGGCACGCCGAAATTCGTGCTCGGGGAAGGACTTGGCGCCTTTTCCGTCTCCGGTGGTCCCGGGGGACGGCCGGGGCCCCCTTCGCGACCACTCCGCCGGTAGACGCTGGCCCAGCTGACGCCCCCGCTCCCGCAACCGTCGGTACGTCGGGTGGCAGGCCTTGAGCCCGAGGCGTCGGCATAGATCCGGGTAACCAGACGCCGCCGCGACGGCGGCGAGGAAGTCGGCGTCGGACACATGACGTGCTGTCGGTCGCGCCAGAAACCGCAGATCGATCCCGAGCTCGGCCGCGTAGTCATAGACGGTCTCGTAGTTGGCGCCGCGGGGGACGAGACCCAGTGCGCGGCAGAGGTCGGCCATCGTCTTCGTCCCGGGGTCCGCGACGGCGGCCCGGAACTGCACTTCCGTGTAGCGGCGTCGACCCACGACGCATGTCCTCACCCGCCCCCACGGATCCAGCGACTTGCCGGTCCGAACCTACAGGTGGGCCGTGACACGGACCGCCCTAAGGTGGCGACTCTCCACAGGCGATCTCCGAGGTGTCCATGAGCGCACGCTGGTTCCCGCACGGGGTGGTGGCGAGTCCCCACCACCTCGCCTCCACCGCCGGCGCGCGGGTCCTGGCCGACGGTGGCAACGCGGTCGATGCCGCTGTCGCCGCCAACCTCGTGCTCGCCGTGGTGACCCCCTATTTCTGCGGTGTCGGTGGCGACCTGCTGGCCATCGTCTGGGACGGCGAGGCGCACGGGACCGTCAGCGCCGGCGCCGCTCCCGCGGGCGCCACGCCCGAGGCGATCCGCGCGGCTGTCGACGCGGGGCACGGTGACCCGTCGGTGTCGATGCCGGGCACCGGCGGGATGCCGATGTTCGGCGCGCTGCCGGTCACGGTGCCGGGCGCGGTGGCCGGCTGGTTCGACCTCCTCGACCGGTTCGGCACCCGTGCGTTCGGCGACGTCACCGCGACGGCGATCGAGCTCGCCGAGCACGGTTTCCTGCTCAGCCCCCACGGCGCCCGCTTCCCCGAACGTGCCCGGGCCCGCTTCGGTGACCAGCCGGACTGGATGGCGAATTACGGCCGGATGGAGGCCGGGCGGCGCTTCGTCCAAACCGACCTCGCCGCGACCCTCCGCACGATCGCCGAGGACGGCCCGTCGGCCTTCTACACCGGCCGCATCGCGGACGCGATCGTCGAGGTGCTGCAGCGTGGCGGTTCGACGATGACCGCCGACGATCTCGCTGCCCACCGGTCGCGGCTGGTCACGCCGATGTCCGGTCGCTACCGCGAGCTCGAGGTGCTCGAGCTGCCCCCGCCGACGCAGGGGGTCACCGCCCTGACGGCGCTCGGCATCCTCGACCGGTTGGGTGACCGCCTCCCGGACGATCCGGCGGCCGCCGCCCACCTGCAGGTCGAGGCGATCCGGGCCGCGCTCGCCGACCGCGAGGAACACGTCGCGGATCCGCGCACGATGACGGTCGATCCGGCCGGCCTGATCGTGCCGGCGCGCCTTGACGCGATGGCCGCCGCGGTCGATGCCGAGCGGGCTGGCGCCTGGCCGCCGGCACGACCGGCCGCCGGAGGTACGGCCTATCTCTGCGCCGCTGACCGGGACGGGCTGCTCGTCAGCCTGATCCAGTCGAACTTCGTCGGGTTCGGCTCGGGCGTCGTCGTACCGGGTACCGGCATCGGGCTGCACGACCGCGGCGCCCACTTCAGCCTCGAGCCGGGTGACCCGAACGTGATCGGCCCGGGAAAGCAGCCGCTGCACACCCTGATCCCGGCGATGGCCCTGCGCGACGGGGCGCCGGAGGTGGTGTTCGGCACCATGGGTGGCGACGCCCAGGCGCAGATCCACACCCAGCTGCTGGGCCACCTCGTCGACGGCGGCGCCGACCCGCAGGACGCGGTTGCGGCGCCCCGGTTCGTGGTCGAGGTGGCCGACGGCTCGGTCGCGGTGGAGGCGGACGCCGACCCGGCCATCGCGGCGGGGCTGCGTGAGCGCGGCCACACCGTCACCGACCTCGAGGCGCGGTCGCACAGTGCGGGTCACGCCCACGCGATCCGCCTGGTCGCCGGCGGCTACGAGGCGGGTAGCGACCCGCGCTCCGAGGGCGGCGCCATCGGCCACTGACGCGGCCGGGACGGGGCGGCCGCTGCGGCGGGCCGCCGTACGAGGCAGTGACGTCGTGGCGCGGCGGTGCTGCCCGGACGAGGTGTGCCTCGCCGATGCCGCACGACCTCGGGGTCGCATCACCCGCGGTCGCCTCACCGCCGTCGAGGTGGGGAGGCACCGGCGGGTCAGGGGCCGGTGACGGCCGCCGGCACGCGGGCGGGGCCGGTCGAGGCCCGCACGACCAGCTCCGGCCGGAAACGCAGCTCGGGAATCGGGCCGTCCATGGTCGGCGGCTCGTTGAGCAGCTGGACCACGGCCTGGGCCATCGCCTCGAACGGCTGCTGCACGGAGGTCAGCGGCGGTTCCACGTAGGCGTTCGGGCCGGCGTCGTCGAAGCCGATCACGGACACGTCGGCGGGGACCGAGAACCCGGCCTCACGAACGGCCCGGATCGCGCCGAGCGCCATGAGGTCGCTGCCGCACACGATGCCGGTCGCGCCCCTCGCCAGCAGTTGCACGGCGGCGGCGTGGCCGCCCTCGATGCCGTACAGCGTCTCGCTGATCAGCTCGACGTCCTGGCCCGCGTCGGCGATCCCGCGGCGGTAGCCGTCGGCGAGCTCGACGCTGGGCAGGTAGCGGCGAGGCCCGATGGCCAACCCGACGGTGCGGTGGCCGAGCGCGGCGAGGTGCGCCACGGCCTGACGCGATGCGGCGGCGTGGTCGACGGTGACGCCGGGCACGTCGCAGTCGTGCGGGCGGCCGTTGACGAGGACCGTCGCGATCCCGCGCGATACCAGGTCGGCGTAGCGCGCGTGGTCGTCGTCGGCTGACAGGTCGGCGCCGAGCCCCGACACCACGATGACGCCGGCCACCGCGTGGTCGATCAGGACGTCGAGGTAGTCGCCCTCGACCATGCCCGCGGGCGTCGAGGTGCACAGCACGGTGGTCAGCCCCTCGCCCGCCAGGCGCGACTCGATGGCCTGGGCGAAGCGCGGGAACACCGGGTTGTCGAGTTCCGGCACGATCAGTCCGACGAGGCCGCGGCGCCGCGCGCGGGCGACACCGACGGGCTCGTAGCCGAGCTGGTTGAGCGCCTGCAGCACTTCGCGCCGGGTCGTCTCGGAGACGCCCGACTTGCCGTTGAGGACCCGGCTGACCGTGGCCTGGCTGACTCCGGCGAGGTCAGCCACGTGGCGAAGACGTGGTTTCACGAGGTCAGCGTAGTCGCTGGATCGTTCCATGATGAAACGTTTTGCGGAATTTTTCCCAAGACCCTGCAAGATCTTGCTATGGTCCTGCCACAGGTTGGGCCGCAACGTCATGACGGCCCACTGGCCGTTCCAGGAGAAGTGTTCGATGACCAGCTTGAGGAAGTGGCTGGCGGTCGTTCCGGCCGCCGCGCTCGTGCTGACCGCATGCGGCGGCACGGAAGAGCCCACCGCCGAGGAGCCCGAGACCGAGGCGCCCGCCGAAGAACCGACCGAGGAGCCCGCCGAGGAGGAGCCGGCCGAGGAAGAGCCGGCCGAGGAGGAACCGGCCGAGGGCGAGGAGGACGCCATCGCCCGCGCGGACGCCGACCTGGTGATCTGGGCCGACGACACCCGCGCACCGATCCTCGAGCCCCTGGCGCAGGAGTTCGGGGAGGCCGAGGGCATCACCGTCGCGGTGCAGGAGGTGCCGTTCGACCAGATCCGTGACCTCGTCTCGGTCCAGGGCCCGGCGGGCCAGGGGCCCGACGTGTTCATCGGCGCCCACGACTGGCTCGGCGAGCTGGCCGAGAACGGCGTGGTGGAGCCGCTCGACCTCGGCGCGGCCGCCGGGGACTACCTCGAGGTCGCCACGCAGGCGTTCAACTACGACGGCACCAACTACGGGTTGCCGTACTCGATCGAGAACATCGCGCTGATCCGCAACACCGAGCTGGCGCCCGAGCCGGTCACCACGCTCGACGAGATGGTCCAGGTCGGCCTGGACGCGGTGGAGGCCGGCGACGCCGACCTGCCCGTGGCCTGGCAGCAGGACCCGGGTGACCCGTTCCACAACTACTGGGTCGTCACCGGTGCCGGCGGGTACGTGTTCGGCCAGGACGAGGACGGCTCCTACGACGGCAGCGACGTCGGGCTCGACTCCGAGGGCGGCCTGCGTGCGGCCGAGATCTTCGGTGAGCTCTACGAGCAGGGCGTCGTCAACTCCGACATCACCTACGACGTGATGATCGACACCTTCGCCAGCGGTCGTGCCCCGTTCGCGATCACCGGTCCGTGGGCACTGGGCGACTTCGGCGACGTCGACTTCGAGGTCGAGCCGCTGCCGCAGGTCGACGGCAACGACCCCGGCCCGTTCGTCGGCGTGCAGGGCGTGATGGTGTCGGCGTTCGCGGAGAACTCGCTCGCGGCCACCACGTTCGTCCTCGACTACCTCGGCCAAGAAGAGGTCCAGCTCGAGCTGTACGAGGCCGGTAACCGCCCGCCGGCGCTGGTCAGCGCCTTCGAGTCCGTGCAGGACGACCCGGTCGTCGCCGGCTTCGGCGCCGCCGGCGAGACCGGCCGGCCGATGCCCGCGATCCCGGAGATGGGCGCGGTCTGGGGCGCCTGGACCGACGCCTACCAGAACATCTTCTCGGGCAACGACCCGCAGGAGGCGTTCCAGGAGGCGGCGGAGCAGATCCGCAACGCCATCGCCGGTTGATCCGCGCGACCTCGCGCCGATGAGCCGAAACGCCGACGCGGGCCGGGGGACGAACACCCCCCGGCCCGCCGGTCGTCCGGGCGGGCCGGGGGCGGCGACGCCGTTCGCCGACCGTCTCGCGGCCAGGCTCGGCTCCAACAGCGTCACCGGCCTGTTCGCCAAGCTCGTCTTCCTCGGGGTGGTCAACGGGCTCGGCCTCTACGCCGTCTCCACGTTGCTGCCCGCCCGCGCCTGGACCCCGCTGGTCATGGTGATCGTGGCCACGCTGGCCATCGACGCGGTCTACCTGTCCAAGCGCGCGCTGCCACTGAAGTTCATGGTGCCCGGGACGGTCGCGCTGCTGGTCTTCCAGGTGTATCCGGTGCTCTACACCGCCTACATCGGCTTCACCAACTACGGCACCGGCAACGTCCTGACCCAGGAGCAGGCGGTCGGCCGCATCATCGCCGGCGCGACCCGGGTCCCCGAGGACGCGACCCGGTTCCGCTCCCGACCCCTGGTCGACGACGCCGACGGCTCGCTGGCGTTGCTGCTCACCGACCCCGACGGCGACGTGTTCCTCGGCACCGGGGACGGACTGGAGCCGTTGGCCGAGGGCGACGTGGTCGGTGAGGGCAACGACACGGTCGTCGCCGGGCGCTTCCGTCCCATGACGCTGAGCGAGGCGTCGCAGCGCGAGGCCGAGGTGCTCGCCTTCGCGGTGCCCATCACCGACGACGCCGCCGCCGAACTCGAAGAGGGTGCGGCCGCCGACGCCATCAGCGTGCAGACGTTCACCTCGGCCGCCGTTGCCGTCGCGGCGCTCGAGCACGACCCGGCCAGCGGCGTGATCACCGACACCGCGACCGGCCAGGTCTACGAGCCCGTCGAGGGCACCTACACCGCCGCGGACGGCACGACCCTGCGCCCTGGCTACCGCGACGTGGTCGGCTTCGGCAACTACGAGCGGGTGCTGACCTCGCCCGCCATCCGGGGGCCGTTCTTCCGCGTGTTCGTGTGGACGTTCGCCTTCGCGATCCTGTCGATGCTCACGACGTTCGTGATGGGCCTCGCGCTGGCGATGGCCCTCAACGACCCGCGGATCAAGGGCCGTCGGCTGACGCGGTCGCTGCTGATCGTTCCGTACGCACTGCCCTCGTTCATGACGGCACTGATCTGGCGCGGTCTGCTCAACCAGTCGTTCGGGCCGATCAACCGGATGTTCGACTGGAGCGTGCCCTGGTTGTCGAGCCAGGCGTTCGCCGGTGCGCTGCCCAAATTCTCGATCCTGCTGGTGAACCTGTGGCTCGGCTTCGGCTACATGTTCCTGATCAACACCGGCGCGCTGCAGGCCATCCCGGCGGACCTGACCGAGGCCGCCAGGGTCGACGGCGCGTCGGGGTGGCAGGCGTTCCGCAACATCACCCTGCCACTGCTGCTGGTCGCGGTCGGGCCGTTGCTCATCGCCTCGTTCGCCTTCAACTTCAACAACTTCAACGTGGTCTACCTGCTCACCGGCGGCGGCCCACCGATCGGCGGGACGCCGACCCCGGCGGGCCACACCGACATCCTCATCAGCTACAGCTACCGGCTGGCCTTCGAGAGCGGCCGCGGCCAGGACTTCGGGCTCGCCGCCGCGGTGTCCACCATCATCTTCTTCCTGGTGGCGGTCTTCAGCTATCTCGGCTTCAAGCGGACCGCGGTCCTCGAGGAGATCAACTGATGGCCGCCGATCCGGTCCCGATGCCGGTCCCCACCGCCGAGCACGCCAAGCTGCGAAACGGCGCCGCCGGTCGCGTCCGCAACGCGTCGTCGCCACGGGGGGTGCGGTGGTTCAGGGAGCTCGGCTGGCGCTACGTCGTCGCCGCCCTCGCCGTGGCGTTCGCGCTCATGCCCGCCTACTTCGTCGTGCTCGCCTCGTTCTCGCCGACCGCGACCCTGCAGGGCAGCCAGCTCCTGCCGCGGGAGGTCACGACGGCCAACTACACGCGCCTGTTCCAGGTCACGCCGTACTGGACCTGGCTCGGCAACTCGCTCAAGATCGCGGGTGGTGCGGCCGCGGTGAACATGCTGCTGTCGGCGATGGCCGCCTACGCGTTCTCGCGGCTGCGCTTCACCGGACGGCGGGTCGGCCTGCTGGCGATCCTGCTGATGCAGATGTTCCCGCAGCTGCTCGCCAACGTGGCGATCTTCCTGTTCCTGGTGAACGTGCGGACCTACTTCCCGACGATCGGCTTCGGGACCCAGCTCGGGTTGTTCCTGGTCTACCTCGGCGGCGCGCTCGGGACGAACACGTGGCTGATGAAGGGCTTCTTCGACACCGTGCCGACCGACCTCGACGAGTCGGCGCGTGTCGACGGGGCGACGCACGGCCAGATCTTCGTGCGCATCATCCTGCCGCTGTCGGCGCCGATCCTGGTCGTGGCCGGCCTGTTGTCGTTCATCTTCCTCTTCAACGAGTTCATCCTCGCGAGCATCCTGCTCGGCCAGGAGGACGGCAACCAGACCCTCGCCACGGGGCTGTACCGCTTCATCGACCAGAACTACGGCCAGCAGTGGGGTCCCTTCGCCGCCGGTGCACTCATCGGTTCCCTGCCGACGCTGCTGCTGTTCCTGTTCGGTCAGCGGTGGATCGTCTCCGGGCTGACGACCGGCTCGGTCAAGGGCTGACGTGGGCGACCTGCTCGAGCAGCCCCACCACACCGGTTCGCCGGCCCATGTCGCGACGCCCGCCGGGCGGGCCGTCGTCGCGCCGCGACTCGGGGACCGCGTCGTCGTACGCGTCGAGGTGCCGCACGCCGCGGCCGTCGACACCGTCCACGTGCGTACCAGCCCCGACACCGAGCCGGCCTACGCCCCGGCACGTCGCCTCCTGCGCGGCGCCGCCGTCGACGTGTGGGAAGCCGAGGTCGAGGTGGTCAACCCCGCGACCCGCTACCGCTTCCTGCTCGACGGTGGCGGCGGGCAGCGGTGGCTGACCCAGGTGGGGATGGCGGCGAACGAGGTCACCGACAGCAGCGACTTCGCGCTCGTGGCGACGCCCCCTCCGCCGAGCTGGGTCGCCGACAGCGTGCTCTACCAGGTGTTCCCCGACCGCTTCGCCCGCTCAGCGGCGTCCGTCGACTGGCCGGACTGGGCCGAGCCGGCCGGCTGGGACGAACCGGTCGCGGCGGCGCCTCCGTCGTCGATGCGGCAGCTGTACGGCGGCGACCTGCGGGGCGTCACCGAGCACCTCGACCATCTCGAGGACCTCGGCGTGACCGGGATCTACCTCAATCCGCTCTTCCCGGCGACCGAGAACCACCGCTACTGCGCGACGGACTTCACCACCGTCGACCCACTGCTCGGTGGGGACGCCGCCCTCGCGGAGTTGAGCGCCGCCCTGCACGACCGCGGGATGCAGGTTGTCGGCGATCTCACGCTCAACCACTCCGGTGACGGCCATTCGTGGTACCGGGCGGCGCTGCGCGACCCCGCCGGCGTCGAAGCCGGCTTCTACCTGTGGCGCGACCATCCGGGCGGCGTCGCACAGGCCTGGGCGGACGTGCCGACCCTGCCCAAGTTCGACCATCGCAGTGCGGAGCTGCGTCGCCGCCTGTACGACGGATTCGACTCGGTCGCGGCGAGCTGGCTGGGCGAACCGTTCTCACTGGACGGCTGGCGCGTCGACGCCGCCAACGTCGCCGGGCGCTCCGGCGCCATCGACCTGAACGCGCAGATCCAGCGGCAGTTGCTGGCCACCATGCACGACGCCCGTGGCGGCGACGCCTACCTGCTGGCCGAGCACTGCCACGACGCGACGGGCGACCTGCAGGGCGAGGGCTGGCACGGGACCATGGACTACCTCGGCTTCACGCGGGCGGCGTGGAGCTGGTTGGGCGACCCGGCCGGTGCCGGCGACTCCCTGGGCATGCCCGTGCCACTGGCGCGTCGAGGGGGCGCCGCGGTCGCGCGGGGACTGGAGCTGGTCCGCGGGCAGGTCCCCTGGCGCAGCGTCGTCCACTCGGTGTCGCTGCTCGGTTCCCACGACACGGCGCGCTGGGCCACCGTCGCGGGTGACCCGGGCCGACGCGACGTCGGGCTGGCCTGGCTGCTGACCTTCCCCGGGGTGCCGTCGATCTTCTACGGCGACGAGATCGCGCTGCCGGGCGAGTCGAGCGTGCCGGCCCGTCTCCCCATGCCCTGGCACCGCCGTGAATCGTGGGACCACGCGACGCTGGCCTGGACCCGGCGCCTGGTCCGGTTGCGCCGGCGGTCGGCGGCGCTGCGCCACGGTGGGCTGCGGTGGGTGCACCAGGCCGACGACCAGTTGGTCTATCTGCGCGAACATCCCGACGAGCGGATGCTGGTGCAGTTGACCCGCGCTTCCGTCGACCCGCTGCGCCTCGATGCGTCGCTGCTGCAGCTCGCGCCCGGGGTCGGCGCTGCGGCGGAACTCGGGCACCCACCGCTCACGGTCACCGCCGCCGAGGTGCGGTTGCCGGGGGCCGACGGGCCGGTCGCACGCGTCTGGCGCCTTCCGCCTGCCCCGTACGTTGCTCCGGCGTCGCTCGACGCCTGAATCGCTCGGGGACCCCATGTTCGGCTTCTACTCGAATCGGCTCGGCTGCCTCGGATCGATCGTCGTCTCGATCATCGGCACGCTGCTGTTGTTCGGCCTGATGAACCTGCTCTTCCGGGGTTGAGCCCGGACAGGTGCTCCAGCTAGGCCGGGGGATCGGAGTCGTCGGAAGGATCGCGTTCGTCGGCCGGCGGCTGGCCGTCCGGGTTCTGGACGACGTGCTGCTCGTACGCGCGTTGCCGGCGGAGGGAACGCGCCACGACGAGGCCGAGCACGGCGAGCACGACCACGGGCGCCACGAATCCGAGTGCGCCGCCGGGTGCGCCCGTCTCGGCCGCCAGGACGCCGATCGCGTGCATCGGTCAGCTCCCGGTCTCGACGGCGCGCTCGGTGGTCGTTTCGACTGGCGTACCGTAGCGGCGAGATCCGCGTGCCCGTTCCGAAGGGAGCCGCCGCCGTGTCGGATGTCCGGACCGTGCAGTTGGGGCAGTTCACCGACGACAACGCCGAGGTGGTCGCCGAGGCGCTGGACCGAGCCGGCATCGTCTGGTGGCACAAGACGGCGGGGCGCTACACCCGCATCCTGTCCGCCGCGGACTGGGGCACGCGCATCTACGTCGACGCGTCCCGCCTCGAGGAGGCCCGTGCGCTGGCCCGGGCGGCGCTGACCCCGGAGGCCGGTCCGACGTCGGGCTGACCACGGTCGCCCCCGCCCCGCCGCCGGGCGCGCAGCGCAGCAATCGCCGAACCGCACCCGCGGTTGCCGTCTGCGCGGTACACCTCGCGGTGGAACTCTTCCGCTGTGGTGGTCCGCCGATGCGCCGACGCTGGTTCGCCCTGCTGGTCGCCCTCGCCCTCACGGCCCCGGTCCTCGGGGTCGGCGCCCCCGCCCACGCGGCCACCGGCACCGGTGCGTGCGCGGGACACCTCGTACCGGCCACGGCATTCACGGACACGCTGGCCTCGCCCCACCGCGCCGCCATCGACTGTGCCGTGTGGTGGGGGATGGCCAACGGTCGCTCCGCCAGCCGCTTCGACCCCGCCGCTGCGGTCACCCGGGGCCAGACGGCGGCGATGATCGCCCGCCTGTTGCGCAACGCCGGTCGCAGCCCGTCCGAGGTCGCTTCGGCCGGGTTCCCCGACACCGTCGGCCACGTGTTCGAACGCGACATCGATGCCCTGGCCGCCCTCGACATCGTCGCAGGGGGCGCGGACGGCCGTTTCGGGCCGGACGTGCCCGTGACCCGGGCGCAGATGTCGGCCATCCTGGCACGCACCTTCGCCAACGGGTTCGGTGCCCCGCTGGCGGCGGGTCCGGTGCCCTTCCGCGACGTTCCCGTCGACAACGTGCACCGTGCCGCGATCGGGCAGCTGGTCGGCGCCGGGATCGTGGCCGGGACCACACCGACCACGTTCGCTCCGAGCCGGGCCGTCTCGCGTGAGCAGATGGCCTCGTTCACGACCCGGTCGGCGCATGTGCTGCTCGCGGGTGGGCTCGTGCGACGACCCGCAACCCGGCCGGCGGCCGACGACGCCTATGCGAGCCGGATGCGCGGTGCGTGGGTGCACCTGTTCGACGACGCGCTCAAGACCCGCGCGGGCGTCCGCGCCGTGGTCGACGAACTGGCGGCTGCCGACGCGAACGTGATCATCGCCCAGGTCGCGCGCCGGCACGACGCCTACTACGACTCGTCGGTGCTGCCGCGAACGGCCGATCCCCGCCTCGCACGTGATTTCGACGTGCTGGCGGAACTGATCACGGCCGCGCACGCCCGCGGCATCGAGGTCCATGCCTGGTTCGGCGTCGCACCCACCTGGCACGACGTCTACCGCGGGTTGCCCGCGCCGGCCGGGTGGATGCACACCACCCACGGGCTTGGCGCCCCCGTGGATCGCCGCTGGGTCACCCGTACCAGCGACGGCAGCTGGACGAGCTACCTCGATCCGGGCGTGCCCGCCGTCCGTCAGCACGTCGCGGCCGTCGTCGGGGAACTGGCACGCAACTACGCCGTGGACGGCATCCACCTCGACTACGTCCGCTACGAGTCCCCCGCCTACGGCTACAACCCGCTGGCTCTGGCGGCCTTCCGGCGGGACACCGGCGCCACGGGGACGCCGGCCAACAACGATGCCGCCTTCACGGCGTGGCGGCGGGACCAGACCCGCAGGATCGTGCTCGCCGCCAGGGAAGCCATCCGCGCCTCGGGCCGGGACGTGACCCTGTCGGCGGCGGTGATCACCTGGGGCGCCGGCCCGCGGACACACGACGCGGCCGGCTTCCGTCAGACCCTGCCCTACACCCGGACCCTGCAGGACTGGGACGGGTGGGTCCGACGCGGCGAGGTCGACGCGGTCGTGCCCATGAACTACTTCCGTGCCCACGAGGCCGAACCGGCCCGCTGGTTCGACGCGTGGCTGGCCTACGAGCGCGCGCTGGCGGCCACGACGGACGTGCAGGTCGTGCCGGGTCCGGCCGGCTACCTCAACCGACCGGCAGCGGTGCACCGCCAGGTGACCACGGCGATGCGGGTCGACGGCGCCGTCATCTATTCCTACCAGCAGCCGACGGAGGATGCCTCCCGAGCGGTGTGGGGCGAGCTGGCACGCTCACGGTGGCACTACGCCCCGATCCGCTGAGGGTCAGACGCGGCCGTAGCCCACGATGTCCTTGCGGGACAGGCCGTCGCCGCGGACGCGGACGTTGGCGCCGGTGTAGGGCGCTTCGACGACGCTGCCGCCACCGATGTACATGGCCACGTGCGAGATGCCGCTCACCGAGCGTCCGTAGAAGATCAGGTCGCCCGGCTGCAGTTCCCCGCGGGAGATGCGCTTGGTGAAGGCGTACTGGGACCGCGACGTGCGGGTGATCTCGACGCCGGCCGCCCGCCACGCGAACGAGGTCAGGCCGGAGCAGTCGAAGCTGTTGGGCCCGCTGCCGCCGTACTTGTACGGCTTGCCCACCTGGGCCATGGCGGTGTCGATCGCCGTCTGGGCGGAACGACGTGCGGAGGGGGCGGGCGCCGGCGCTGGCTCCTCGCTGGGTGCGGCCGACGGCGCGGGCGACGGCGCCGGTGCGGCGGGCGAGGGCGACGGCGCGGCCGGTGCTGGTGGCGAGGTGGCCGACTCGGCCGCCTGCTCGCGGGCGGCGCGTTGCTCGGCCTCGCGCCTCGCCTCGCGTTCCCGCTGCTCCTCGCGCGCTCGTTCCTCGGCCTCGCGGCGCGCGCGCTCCTCGGCCTCGCGCCGGAGTCGCTCCTCCTCGGCGCGCCGACGCTCCTCCTCCTCGCGGTGCTCGGCGGTGGTGATCTGCTGCTCGAGCTCGGCGATCTCCTCGCGCTGCGACTCGACCAGGGCGTCGAGCTGCTCGCGGCGTTCTGCGACCTCGTCCGCCTGCGTCCGCGCCGAGCGCCGCTGCTCGGCGAGCCGCTGCTCGGTGGCCGCGATCGCGGTACGGGCGGCGCCCAGACCCTCGAGGTCGGCGCGCTGACCGGCCAGCACCCGGCGCAGCGTGGCGGCCTTCGCGCCCGCATCCGTGGGGTTGCCGGCGACGAAGATCGAGGACAGCTCCAGGCTCGGCCCCAACTTGTGGATGCGCCGCACGTGGTCCTCGGCCAGGGCGCTCAGCCCGGCCACCTCGGCCGTCAGCGCGGCATGCTCGGCCTCGGTCGCCGCCAGCTCGGCCTCGGCGGCCTCGAGCGCCACCGCCGCCTCGTTGTAGTCCTCGACGACCTCGGCGACCTCCATCATCAACTCGTCGAGGCGGGCCTGTACGTCGTCGCGTTGGCCGCGCAGTTCCTGCGAGCTCGGTTGTGCGGCAGCGGGCAGCACGCTGGCGAAGACGACCGCCAGCGCGGTCACCACCGCCATCAGGGCACGCGACGATCCACGGCTGACGACGAGCGGCACGGCAGACCTCGGCACGGACGGGAGGTGAGGACACAAGTCCTCGGCGGGCGCAGGCTACAACTCGCGTGCGGCCAGTGTCCCTCCGACCACCAACACGCCGGCCAGAGCGCTCAACGGCGGCCCGATGCCCGCCCGCACGTGCAGCTCGAGGGCGACGCCCATGGGGAGCCGGCGCGCGAGTTGGGCCAGTTGCCCGCCTTCGGCCCCGGCGATCCCGTCCAGCGCCGGGGCGGGACCGAGCCAGGCCGCCACGGCGGTCGCGACCAGTCCCAGGCCGCAGCCGAGGAGCACGCGCCTGGCCACGAGCGGCGGTCGGTCGAGTGCGACCAGGACACCCAGCACGACGGCGACGAGGCCCAACGCGAGCGTCGACCAGCCCCACACCGTGTCCGGCACCCCCGTCAGCGAGGCCACCGCCCGCTGCTGACGCGTCCCGAGCATCGCGACCTCGGCCATCGCGTGGAACCAGGGGCTGCGGGCGGCCACGATCGCCACCAGTCCGCCGATCGCCGACACCGACCCGGCCAGCCCACCGCCCCGCATGGCGAGCCGGGCAGACAGCGCCAGATCGCCCCGCACCGGTCCCTTTCCGCTCCGCCGATCGATCGCCAGATCCTAGTCGGCATGCGGGTTCCGGTCGCCGGACGACTCGATAGGCTCCGCCGACGACGCCCCCGACAGGGGGCGGACCGGTCGCCGGCGTCGCCGGGCCACCCTCGCACCGACCGCTCGTTCCCGCGATCCGTCCCGGAGCCATCGTGCCGTCTGCGTCGCGCCGCCCGACCCGGCTGGCCGTGCTGGTGTCGGGCGGAGGGACCAACCTGCAGGCGTTGCTCGACGCGATCGACGCCGATGCCGACTTCGGCGGCGAGGTGGTGGTGGTTGCCGCCGACCGCGCCGACGCCGGTGGCCTCGAGCGCGCACGCGAGCGGGGCATCGCGACGGTCGTCCAACCGTTGGCGGCGCACGGCGATCGAGGCGCCTGGGAGACCGCGCTGCGGCGCGACGTCGAGGCACACCGACCGGACGCCGTCGTGCTGGCCGGGTTCATGCGGATCCTGTCGAACGCCTTCCTGTCGGGCTGGCCGGACCGCGTGCTCAACACCCATCCCTCCCTGCTCCCGGCCTTCCGTGGCGCCCACGCCGTCCGGGAGGCCCTCGCCTACGGTGTCCGGGTCACCGGGTGCACGGTCCACCTCGTCGACGAGGAGGTCGACCACGGGCCGATCGTGGCCCAGGAGGTCGTCCCGATCCACGCCGAAGACACCGAGGACCGGCTGCACGAACGCATCAAGGCGGCCGAGCACGCCCTGCTGCCCGCCTGCGTGAAACTGCTGTGCCACGACCGTCTGAAGGTGAGCGGTCGGCTCGTGCACGTCCTGTGACTCGTGCACGTCCTGTGAGGAGAACCCGTGAACACGCCGCTGTCGCTCCCGGCCATGACGCCCGTGCGTCGTGCGCTGATCAGCTGCTTCGACAAGACCGGCGTCGCCGACCTCGCCCGCGCCCTGCACGACCTCGGCGTCGAGGTGATCTCGACCGGATCGACCGCACAGACGCTGCGTGATGCCGGCGTCCCGGTCACCGGTGTGTCCGAGGTGACGGGGTTCCCCGAGTGCCTCGACGGTCGGGTCAAGACCCTGCACCCCACGGTCCATGCCGGGATCCTCGCCGACCGTACCGACCCCGCCCACGTCGCCGAACTGGACGAGCTCGGCATCGAGCCGATCGACCTGGTCGTCGTCAACCTCTACCCCTTCCGCCAGACCGTGTCGTCGGGGGCGAGTGCGCCCGACGTGGTCGAGATGATCGACATCGGCGGACCCACCATGGTGCGTGCGGCGGCCAAGAACCACGGATCGGTCGGGGTGCTGGTCGACCCCTCCGACTATCCGCGGGTGCTCGACGAGCTCCGCGAGACCGGTGCCTTGTCGTTCCCGCTGAAGCGCGACCTGGCCGGCAAGGCGTTCCAGCACACCGCCGCCTACGACGCCGAGATCGCCGGCTGGTTCCAGCGCGAGGAGACCTTCCCCGCGCAGCTCGGCATGGCCCTGCCGCGCCGCAGCACGCTTCGATACGGCGAGAACCCGCACCAGGCCGCGGCGTTCTACATCCACACCGGTGGCGGCGGGCTCGGCGAGGCCGAGCAGCTGCACGGCAAGGAGCTGTCGTTCAACAACCTGCTGGACACCGATGCCGCCTGGGGCCTGGCGATCGACGTCGACGAGCCGGCCGTCGCCATCATCAAGCACACCAATCCGGCCGGGTTCGCCGCCGCGGACGACCTGCCGACGGCCTACGCCCGCGCGCTGGAGGGGGACCCCGTCAGCGCCTTCGGTGGCATCGTCGCGGCGAACCGTCCGATCGACGGCGAGACGGCACGCCGCATCACCGAGGTGTTCACCGAGGTGGTCGTCGCGCCCGGGTACGACGACGACGCGCTCGAAGTCCTGCGCGAGAAGAAGAACCTGCGCATCCTGCGGATGCCCTCGGCGCAGCGTCCGCGTCACGCGTGGGACCTGCGCAGTGTCAGCGGGGGCCTTCTGGTCCAGCACGGCGACGTCGGCGACGAACCGTGGGAGGAGTGGCGGGTCGTCACCCGCACGCAACCCGACGAGTCGGACCTCGCCGACCTGCGTTTCGCCTGGATCGCGTGCAAGCACACCAAGTCCAACGCGATCGTGCTCGCCAGGGACCTGCAGGTGGTCGGGGTCGGTGCGGGACAGATGAGCCGCGTCGACAGCGTGCGTCTCGCGGTCGAGCGTTCGGGCGACCGTCACGTCGGCAGCGTGCTGGCCAGCGACGCCTTCTTCCCCTTCCGTGACGGCCCCGACGCGGCGGCCGCCGCAGGGGTGCGCGCCATCGTCCAGCCCGGCGGCTCGGTCCGCGACGACGAGGTGATCGCGGCCGCCGACGAGCACGGCATCGCCATGGTGCTCACCGGTCGCCGGCACTTCAGGCACTGATCCGTCCGCTCCGTCACGCCAGCGCGCCAGGAGAAACCGTTGACCGCACGCATCATCGACGGCAAGGCCCTCGCACAGAAGGTGCGTGCCCGCATCGCCGACGACGTCGCCCGCCTGAAGGCGGAGCACGACGTCCGACCGGGACTGGCCGCCGTGCTCGTGGGTGAGGATCCCGCCTCGCAGGTGTACGTCGGGATGAAGCACCGTGCCACGGAGGAGGCGGGAATGCTGAGCCGGCAGCTGGTGCTGCCCGCGGACACCTCGCAACGCGACCTCGAGGCGCTGGTCGCCGACCTCAACGCCGACGACGCGATCGACGGCATCCTGGTGCAGCTGCCGCTGCCGGACCACCTCGACCCGCAGCCCGTCCAGGAGCTGATCGACCCGACGAAGGACGTGGACGCGCTCAACCCCTACACCGCCGGCCGGCTGGCGATCGGGGACCCGACGTTTCTGTCGTGCACCCCGTACGGGGTGCTCCAACTGCTCGCCGAGGCCGGGGTCGAGACCGCCGGCGCCCACGTGGTGGTCGTCGGCCGCAGCAACCTCGTCGGACGGCCGTTGTCGGTCATGCTGACCCTCAAGGGCCGCGACGCCACGGTCACCCTGGCGCACTCGCGAACCGCCGACCTGGCCGCCGTGTGCCGGACGGCCGACGTGATCGTCGCAGCCGTCGGTCGCATCGGCCTGATCACCGCCGACATGGTTCGTCCCGGCGCCACGGTCATCGACGTCGGCACCAACCGCGGCGAGGACGGCCGGTTGGTCGGGGACGTGGACTTCGCCGGCGTCCGCGAGGTCGCCGGCGCCATCACCCCGGTCCCCGGCGGGGTGGGCCCCATGACGGTGACGATGCTGCTGCAGAACACGCTCGAGGCGGCACGTCTGCGCCGCGGCCTTCCCCGGAACTGACCCCCGGGAACCACCGGTCCGTCCGCGACGTCCCATCGGTGACGAAGCGGAGGAGACCGCGATGGGGCAGCGGACGTGGTCGGTACTGGTCGGCGGTGCGCTGGTGCTCGCCGCCTGTGCCGGCGGCGGCACCAGCGGCAGTGAGGGCACCGGTGGCCAGGGCATCGCGGTGGGGGAGCCGGCCGCCGGCGGGGAGCCGGGATTCGACCCGGACGACACCGTCAACGGTGATCCGGACACGCCGGTCTCCAGCGGTCCGGTGGAACCCGACGCAGCGATGGGCGACGAGCTCGTCCCGACCCTCGTGGACCCGACGCCCGGCATGGTGGACGTGGCGGCGATCGGCTGGGAGGGAGCCCAGCCGCTCGGTGACCGCGACGACGCGGTGTTGATCACGTGGTGGTCCGGCGTCGAGCCGTGCCACGTCCTGGACCACTACACGGTGCTCGAGACCGCCGAGCAGGTCGAGGTGACGCTGTTCGAGGGTCGCCAGCCCCCCGAGGACGGCGGCGACCAGGCCTGCATCGAGATCGGTCGCTACACCGGCGTCGTCGTCGAACTCGACGCCCCGCTCGACGGCCGCACCGTCGTCGACGGCACCGGCACCTGAATCAGAGGCGCGTCGCCGTGCCGACCAGGCCGGGACTGGCGGGACCGGGCAGCGGCAGCCGGACGTGCCGCAGGTCGGCCACGTCGAAGCCGGCCGCGCGCAGCGACGGCAGCGGATCGCGGGTGAGGTGGCAGCCACCGGCGAGCGGCTTCCACACCGGCTGCACGAACCGCTGCAGACGCAGCATCCCGTCCTCGCCGGCGACGTGCTCGAGCAGCACGAACCGGCCGCCCGGGCGCAGGACCCGGTGCACCTCCGCCAGCGACGCCGCCACGTCGCGCACCGAGCACAGCACCAGCGTCGACACCGCGACGTCCACGCTCGCGTCCGCCAGTGGCAACCGCTCCGCCGGCGCGACCACCACCTCGACGTCGAGCTTGCCGACCAGGCGCCGTCGTCGTGCCCGGTCCGCCATCGGGGGCGACGGTTCCACCGCGACGACCCGACGGACACGGTCGCCGTAGTGTTCGAGGTTCGCGCCGGTGCCCGCGCCGATCTCGACGACCTCGCCGTCGATCGACCCGAGCAGGTGCCGGCGCAACTCGGCCAGTCCGCGGCGCTCGACGCGGGCCAGCATCGGGTCGTACACGGCGGCGAACACGCGCTGCACGACGGAGTTCATGGGTCTGCCGTCCGAGGTCGACCATCAGGGTAGGCGGGTGCCCGCACTACGCTCGGAAACCGATCCGTCGGCGCCGCCGTGTGCGCGCGGCGGGTCCCGTCGTCCGTCCGCGTCCCAGGAGCCCCTCATGAGCTCGCCCGTCCGTGTCGCCGTCACCGGTGCCGCCGGCCAGATCGGCTACGCCCTGCTGTTCCGCATCGCCTCCGGGCAGATGTTCGGTCCCGACACCCCCGTCGAGCTGCGCCTCCTCGAAGTGACGCCGGCCCTCGGAGCGCTCGAGGGCGTGGCGATGGAACTCGACGACGGCGCGTTTCCGCTGTTGACCGGCATCGAACTGTCCGACCAAGCCGAGGTCGCGTTCGACGGGGTCAACGTGGCCTGCCTCGTCGGGGCCAAGCCGCGCGGGCAGGGCATGGAGCGGGCCGACCTGCTCAAGGACAACGGCAAGATCTTCACCGGGCAGGGCCAGGCGCTGGCCGCCTCCGGCGCGTCGGACCTCAAGGTCGCCGTCGTGGGGAACCCGGCCAACACCAACGCCCTGATCGCCGCGGCAAACGCCGACGGGGTCCCGGCCGAGCGCTTCACCGCGATGGTCCGGCTCGACGAGAACCGCGCGAAGTCCCAGCTGGCGAAGAAGGCCGGTGTGCCGGTCGCCGAGGTGACCAACCTCGCCGTCTGGGGCAACCACTCGCCCACGATGGTCCCCGACTTCGACAACGCCAGGATCGGTGGCCGACCCGCGACCGAGGTGATCACCGACCGCGACTGGCTCGAGGGCGAGTTCCTCAGCACCGTGCAGCAGCGCGGGAGCGCCATCATCCAGGCGCGCGGCGCGTCGTCGGCGGCATCGGCGGCCAGTGCGCTCGTCGACCACGTCGCCAACTGGTGCGGCGGCCGGCCGACCGCCGACGGCGACTGGGTGTCGATGGCCGTCCCCTCCGACGGCTCGTACGGCGTCGCCGAGGGCCTCATCTCGGGCTTCCCGGTCACGACCGACGGCGCCGGCAGCTACCAGATCGTGCAGGGGCTCGAGCTCAGCGACTTCACCAAGGCCAAGCTGCAGGCGTCGGTCGACGAGCTGTCCCAGGAACGCGACGCCGTGCAGGACATGCTCTGACGTTTCCTGCCGCCGGTTCCTGCTGCCATGCAAGAGCGCCGCGCCCGGGGACGGGCGCGGCGCTACGCATGACGTCGTGTGGTGCCGTCAGCCGAGGTCGGCCAGACACTGTGCGACGACGTGTGGCGGGTAGATGACCGGGCGGCTATATTGCGCGTCCTGATGCATCACCTCTCCTTTCGCTGCCCGTTTCGATCGCGCTTCGTGGCGCGGGGCGTGGGGGCACTATGACCGGTGTCGACCGCTACCGCCGCCGCTGAAGGTGACCGAAGGTCGATCGGGGACGCACGCTGGCCGCGCGGGCAAGCCGGCGGGATGGGTCAGAGCGGCAGTTCGCCGGGTCGGATGCCCCAGACGTTGGCGTCGACACGCGGCGCCCGGCGGTCACCGGACGGACCGTCGACCATCGCGTCGCGCAGCGTCCCCTCGTGGACGAAGCCGAGCCGCCGGGCGACCGCGTTGGAGCCGGCGTTGGACGCCGCGGCGTGCAGGCCTACGTAGCCGAGTTCGAGCGGTCCGAAGGCGAACTCGAGCAGGAGCCGGCCCCCGCGCACGGCAACGCCCCGGCGACGGGCCTCGGGCGCGATCCAGTAGCCGAGCTCACCGCTGAGGTCTGCGACGTCGATGCCGAGTCCGATCGCGCCGAGCACGCGGTCGCGTTCGTCGACGGCGAGCAGGTGGACGCCACGGCCGTTGGCGAGGCTGTCCCGGCTGAACCGGACGAACGCCCGCGCGTCCGCCCGGGTGTACGGCGACGGCACCCGCGTGAACCGTTGCACGTCGGGGTCCTGGCAGCAGCGCGCGATCACCGACACGTCGGACTCGGTCGGCGGGCGCAGCCGGACGGGACCGCTGCTGAGGTGCGGCAGTTCGATGGGCGGCACCGTCTGCTCCTCGGACGCGCCCGCGTCGGGGGTCGCCGGGGCAACGCTACCTTCACGGCCCCGCCGTCCGGCCCGTGCCGGCCGTTCCCAACCGTTCCGACCTCAGGAAGCGACCGTGACCCGCGTTTTCTCCGGCATGCAGCCGAGTGGTGAACCGCATCTGGGCAACCTGCTGGGCGCGTGGGTGAACTGGGTCGCGATGCAGGACGAGGCCGACTGCGTCTACTGCGTCGTCGACCTGCACGCGATGACCTCACCGGCCGAGCACGACCCGCAGACGCTGCGGTCCCGGACGGTCGAGCTCGCGACGGGGATGCTCGCGGTCGGCGTCGACCCGCAGCGCTCGATCCTGTTCGTCCAGTCGCACGTGCACGAGCACGCCGAGTGCACCTGGCTGTTCAACTGCGTCGCCGGTTTCGGGGAGCTGCGCAAGCAACCGCAGTTCAAGGACAAGTCCGAGGGCCGCGGCGAGTCCGTCAGCGTCGGACTGTTCGACTACCCCGTGCTGCAGACGGCCGACATCCTGCTCTACCACGCCGACGAGGTCCCGGTGGGCGAGGACCAACGCCACCACATCGAACTCGCCCGCGACATCGGCCAGCGGTTCAACCACCGCTTCGGTGACGTGTTCACCCTGCCGAAGGCCGTGCATCCGCGGGCCGGGTCGCGCGTGATGGACCTACAGGACCCCACGAGCAAGATGTCGAAGTCGCAGTCGAGCGAGAAGGGGATCGTCCGGCTGCTCGACGACCCGAAGCAGATCGAGAAGAAGTTCAAGAGCGCCGTCACCGATTCGGCCAGCGACATCCGCCACGACCGTGCCGAGAAGCCGGGCGTCTCCAACCTGCTCGAGATCCTCGCGGCCGTCACCGGCGATCCGGTCGACAAGCTGGCCGCCGAGTACGACGGTGGCGGCTACGGTCCGTTCAAGCAGGCGGTGGCCGATGCCGTCGTCGAGCGCCTCCGCCCGTTCCAGGACCGCTACCGGGATCTGCACCGCGACCCCGGCGAGGTGGCCGCGCTGTTGGCCGATGGCGCCGAGCGTGCCCGCGCCATCGCCGCACCGACGCTGGCGGATGCAAAGCGGGCGATGGGGCTGCTCCCGCCCGGCCAGGCGTGAGCGCGGTGGCGCCGTCGGCCCCCCTGCGACTCAACACCCATCTGTGGAATCCGCTCGGTGAGCGCCGGGCGCTGCTGCTGCACGGGCTCGGATCCGACGGTGGTTGCTGGTGGCGGCTGGCGTCGGAGCTCGCGGACGCCGGGTGGCTGGTGCTCGCCCCCGACCTGCGCAGCCACGGCATGAGCCCGACCGCCGCGAACCACACGATCGCGGCGTTCGCGGCCGACGTCGCCTTGCTCGGCGACCGCTGGGACCTCATCGTCGGGCACTCGCTCGGCGGGGCCGTGGCCGCCCAACTGCTGACCGAGCCCGACCGGGCGGCCGCGGCGGTGCTCGTCGACCCGGTCCTGCGCCTCGACGACGCCGACCGCGAGGCGGTTCGCGCCGCGCAGCGGCGCGACGTCGGCGAACTCGATGCCGCCGCCGTGGCGGCCGCCCACCCACGATGGGACGCCCGCGACGTCTGGCGCAAGGTGCTGGCGGCGCGGCGCGTCACGCCCGACGTCGTCGACGCCGTCGTCGACCACAACGATCCCTGGGATCTGACCGGCCACGCCGCGTCCTGGCGGGGTCGGGTACACCTACTGGTCGCCGACCCCGCACATGGGGGGCTGCTCGACCCGACCCTGGCCGCCACGCTGGCGCAGGCCCCCGACGTGACGACCGAGACGGTCGCACGCGCCGGTCACAGCATCCATCGCGACCGTCCCGACGTCGTCGCCGACGCCGTCGAGCGGATCACGGCCCACAACTGAGGTCGGTGGCGCCGTCATGGAGGAACGACATGGACACCGAGGACGACGCCACACCCGGCCCGACGTCCGAACCGCTGCGCTTCGACGACGATTCGCAACTGCCGGCCGACGCCTCGGTCACCGTCTTCTGGCGTCCCGGCTGCATGTTCTGCAGCGCGCTGTTCCGTGAGCTGGAGCGGACCGGACTGGTCTTCGGACGTCGCGACATCTGGGAGGACGAGGAGGCAGCGGCCTTCGTGCGGTCGGTCGCCGACGGCGACGAGACCGTGCCGACCGTCCGCGTCGGCGACCTCGCGCTCGTCAACCCCTCGGCGCGTGACGTCCTGCGTGCCGTCGCCGATCGCGATCCCGGGTCGCTGCCGGAGACCGCGCGCAACCAGCTCGCCCAGGGACCGGGCCGCGTCGGCCAGTTCCTCGGCCGACTCCTCGGCGACGGCCGCGAGTGAACCTGACGGCCGGTGTCAGGCCGGCGCGAGCGTGCCGTTCGCGCCGATCCGTGACACCTGGCGCAGGACGTACTCGATCACCTCGAGATCGCGTGCGAGCTGGGCAGCCCGCTCCTGCGGGAGCGGCCCGGTGCGACCCGAGGCGGCCGCCGCGAGGGCCGAGGCGGCCCGATCCCGGCGCGTCCGCATGCCGCCGGGCCCGCGCCGGGCGAGGTGGCGGCGTACCTGCTCGAGGTGCTCGGTCGGCTCCGGACCTCCCTGCCGGGCGATGGTGCGCAGCAGCACGGCGCAACGGGCCGCCAGCACCGCGGCACGCACCTCGGGGGGCGTCTGCGACATCATCGTGGTCACCGGCCTGCTCTCCTCGTCTCCCTCCGTTCAGACGCGCAAGCGTGGCCCGTGGTTGCGTCGGAAGCGTTCGACGATCGCGTCAGCCGCCACGCCGGACGCCGCCGCGCGCGCAAGGGGGCCGGGACCGCGGTGATAGGCTCCAAGACGTGGCGGTGCCGGACCGGTGGGTGGGCCTGCCACCACGTCAACTCCTCGCGGTGCCCCAACTCCTTCCTGCAGGGACCACCCGTGCCAGGCGGCGTGTGCACGGCGCCCCACCGGGATGGCGGCCTTCCAGGAGAGAGCAGCGCGATGGCGACCAAGGTCACCGGGGTCACGCAAGGCGGCCCCCCCAATCCATCCGGTGGAAAGACGCGGCGGCCCTTCCTGGTCGACCTCTACGGGTCCGCGGTCGGCAAGAAGTACGTCATGGCCATCACCGGGATGGTGTGGCTCGGCTACGTCTTCGCCCACATGGTCGGCAACCTCAAGATCTACCTCGGCGCCGAGGATTTCAACCACTACGCCGAGTTCCTGCGCGCGGGCCTGTTGGTCCCGATCGTGCCCGAGGAAGGGGCGCTGTGGGGGATGCGGGTCCTGCTGCTGGTGACCCTGTTCTTCCACATCCTCGCGGCGTACCAACTGACGGTGATGAACCGCAACGCCCGGCCCGAGCGGTACCAGGCGCGTCGCGAGTTCGTCGCGGCCGACTTCGCCGCCCGCACGATGCGCTGGACCGGCGTGATCGTGCTGTTGTTCCTGCTCTACCACATCGCCGACCTCACCCTGGGGTGGGTGAACCCGGCCGAGGCGGGCTCGACGCCGTATGACAAGCTGATCGCGAGCTTCTCGCAGCCGCTGGTCGCGGCCTTCTACGTGATCGCCAACCTCGTGCTCGGCATCCACATCTACCACGGTGCCTGGAGCATGTTCCAGTCGATGGGCTGGAACAACCGCAAGTTCAACCACTGGCGGCGGGCCTTCGCCATCGGCTTCGCCGTGATCGTGATCGGCGGGAACGTCTCGTTCCCCCTGGCCGTGCAGTTCGGACTCGTCGGCTAGGCAGCCGCAATCGGGGCGGCCAGGCCGTCACGCCAACCGGCACGACCGCTCCGCGGGACAAAGGCAGCAGCGATGACGCTCGACTCGAAGATCCCCGACGCACCGCTCGAGAGCATGTGGCGCGACCACAAGTTCAACATGAAGCTGGTGAACCCGAACAACAAGCGCAAGTTCGAGATCATCATCGTCGGCACGGGTCTTGCCGGCGCGTCGGCCGCTGCGACCCTCGGTGAGCTCGGCTACCGCGTCAAGGTGTTCACGTTCCACGATTCGCCGCGCCGCGCCCACTCGATCGCCGCGCAGGGCGGCATCAACGCGGCGAAGGACTACCACGGCGAGGGCGACTCGGTCTACCGGTTGTTCTACGACACCGTGAAGGGCGGCGACTACCGCTCGCGCGAGGCCAACGTCTACCGACTGGCCGAGGTGTCCAACAACATCATCGACCAGTGCGTCGCGCAGGGGGTCCCCTTCGCCCGCGAGTACGGCGGCTTCCTCGACAACCGCTCCTTCGGTGGCGCGCAGGTCCGGCGCACCTTCTACGCGCGCGGTCAGACCGGCCAGCAGCTGCTGCTCGGCGCCTACCAGGCGCTGGCGCGCCAGGTCGCGGCCGGGACGGTCGAGCTCGTCACCCAGTCCGAGATGCTCGAGCTGGTCGTGGTCGACGGCAAGGCGTCGGGCATCGTGGTGCGCGACCTCGTCACCGGCGAGATCAGCTCGCACTCGGCGCACGCGGTCGTGCTCGGCACCGGCGGGTACGCCAACGCGTTCTACCTGTCCACCAACGCCATGGCCTCCAACGTGACCGCGGCCTGGCGCGCGCACCGCAAGGGCGCCTACTTCGCCAACCCCTGTTTCACGCAGATCCACCCGACCGCCATCCCGTCGTCGGACGAGTTCCAGTCCAAGCTGACCCTGATGTCGGAGTCGTTGCGCAACGACGGACGCATCTGGGTGCCGACCAACCCCGACGAGAGCCGGGCCGCGGCCGACATCCCCGAGGGCGAACGGGACTACTTCCTCGAGCGCAAGTACCCGGCCTTCGGCAACCTCGTCCCGCGTGACGTCGCCTCGCGCAACGCCAAGGAGCAGGTGGACGCCGGCAAGGGCGTCGGTCCGCTCAAGAACGGGGTCTACCTCGACTTCGCGCAGGCCATCTCCCGCCTCGGTCGCGACGCCGTCGGCGACAAGTACGGCAACCTGTTCGAGATGTACGAGCGCATCACCGGCGAGGACCCCTTCGTCATGCCGATGCGCATCTACCCGGCGCCCCACTACACGATGGGTGGCCTGTGGGTCGACTACCACCTGCAGACCACGATCCCCGGCCTGTTCGCGATCGGCGAGGCCAACTTCTCCGACCACGGCGCCAACCGCCTGGGCGCGTCCGCGCTGATGCAGGGACTCGCCGACGGCTACTTCATCCTGCCCTACACCATCGGTGACTACCTGGCCCCCATGCTCGGCCAGCCCAAGGTCGACACCTCGGCGTCGGAGTTCGCCCAGGCCGAGACCGCGGTGCGCGAGCAGACCGACCGGTTCCTGCGGACCAACGGCACCCGCTCGGTCGACTGGTACCACCGTGAACTCGGCAAGATCATGTGGGAGCACTGCGGGATGGCGCGCAACGCGGCCGGCCTGCAGAAGGCGCTGTCGGAGATCCCGACGCTGCGCGAGGAGTTCGAGAACAACGTCCGTGTCCCCGGCTCCGCCAACACGCTCAACTCCTCGCTGGAGAAGGCCGGCCGCGTCGCCGACTTCTTCGAGCTGTCCGAGCTGATGTGCCGCGACGCCCTCATGCGCGAGGAGTCGTGCGGTGGGCACTTCCGCGAGGAGTCGCAGACCGAGGAGGGCGAGGCGCTGCGCGACGACGACAACTTCGCCTTCGTCGGTGCCTGGGAGTGGCAGGGGCTCGGCACCGAGCCGACCCTGCACAAGGAACCGCTGGACTTCACCAACGTCGCGCTCAGCCAGAGGAGCTACAAGTGACGGATGCGGGGGGCTGCGCCCCCCGCAGACCCCCCGTTGCCGCATCGACCGCGAAGAGGCTGCAATGAATCTCACGCTACGAGTCTGGCGTCAGGCCGGTCCGGACGCACCGGGTCGGTTCGAGACCTACCACGCCACCGACGTCAGCGAGGACGCGTCCTTCCTCGAGATGCTCGACCACGTCAACGAGTCGCTCATCGACGCCGGTGACGAGCCGATCGAGTTCGCCCACGACTGCCGCGAGGGCATCTGCGGCACCTGCGGCCTGATGATCAACGGGCAGGCGCACGGCCCGGAACGCGCCACCGCCACCTGCCAGCTGCACATGCGCAAGTTCGCCGACGGCGACGAGATCGTGATCGAGCCGTGGCGGGCAGCCGGCTTCCCCGTGGTGCGCGACCTCGTCGTCGACCGCTCCGCCTTCGACCGCATCGTCGAGGCCGGCGGCTACATCTCGGTCGACACCGGTTCGGCACCCGACGCCAACCTGATCCCGGTGCCGAAGGAGGTCGCGGACGCATCGATGGACGCGGCCGCCTGCATCGCCTGCGGCGCCTGCGTCGCGGCCTGCCCCAACGGTGCCGCGCAGCTGTTCACCTCGGCGAAGATGGCGCACCTCAACGTGTTGCCCCAGGGTCAGCCCGAGCGCTACGAGCGGGCGGTCAGCATGGTCGACACCATGGAACAGTTCTTCGGCTCCTGCACCAACATGGGCGAGTGCGAGGCCGCCTGTCCCAAGGGGATCTCGATCGACTTCATCGCCTGGATGAACAAGGACTACCGGAAAGGCAAGATGCGGTCGCGCCGCAGCGCCTGACCTTCGACAGCCACGACGCGAGGGGTCTTTCGATGGCGGACGAGGAACCGACGGCGGTCAGCGGCTTCCCGATCGAGGCGGTCTACGGCCCCGGGCACCTCGAGGGATTCGACCCCGCGGAGCGCCTCGGGGACGCCGGCGCCTACCCCTACACCCGCGGCGTCTACCCGACAATGTACCGCGGGCGGCTGTGGACGATGCGGCAGTACGCCGGCATGTCGACCGCGCAGGAGTCCAACCGGCGCTACAAGTACCTGCTCGAGCAGGGCACGACCGGACTCTCGGTCGCGTTCGACCTGCCGACGCAGATGGGCTACGACTCCTCGGCCGAGATCGCCGACGGCGAGGTCGGCAAGGTCGGCGTCGCCATCGACACCGTCGAGGACATGAAGGCGCTCTTCGACGGCATCCCGCTGGACCAGGTGTCCACGTCGATGACCATCAACGCGCCGGCGTCGCTGCTGTTGCTGATGTACCAGATCGCGGGTGAGGAACAGGGGGTCGCGCCCGCCGACCTGCGCGGCACGATCCAGAACGACGTGCTCAAGGAGTACATCGCCCGCGGCACCTACATCTACCCGCCGGCCCCGAGCCTGCGGATCATCGCGGACACGTTCGGCTACTGCGCCGAGGTGTTGCCGCGCTTCAACACCATCTCGATCTCGGGCTACCACATGGGCGAGGCCGGGGCGACGCCGGTCCAGGAGATCGCATTCACGCTCGCCGACGGCATCGCCTACGTGCAGGCCGCGATCGACGCGGGCCTCGACGTCGACGCTTTCGCGCCGCGGCTGTCGTTCTTCTTCGTCGCCCGCTCGACGCTGCTCGAGGAGATCGCGAAGTTCCGGGCCGCCCGGCGGCTGTGGGCGTCGATCATGCGCGACCGGTTCGGTGCGCAGGATCCCCGGTCGCAGATGCTGCGCTTCCACACCCAGACGGCGGGCGTGCAGCTGACCGCCCAGCAGCCCGAGGTCAACCTGGTCCGCGTCGCCATCCAGGCCCTGGCCGCCACGCTCGGCGGGACCCAGTCGTTGCACACCAACAGCTACGACGAGGCGCTCGCCCTGCCGACGGAGAAGTCGGCGCGACTCGCGTTGCGCACCCAACAGGTCATCGCCCACGAGACCGACGTCCCGGCCTCGGTGGACCCGCTGGCCGGCTCGTACCTGATCGAGTCGATGACCGACACGATCGAGGCCGAGGCGCGCGGGTACCTCGAGCAGATCGACGAGATGGGCGGCGCCGTCGCGGCGATCGAACAGGGCTACCAGAAGGGCGAGATCGAACGCGCGGCCTACGACCTCGCGCGCGACATCGACGCCGAGCGCCAGATCGTGGTCGGCGTGAACCGCTACCGCACCGACGACGAGCTCGCACCGGAGCTGCAGCGCATCGACGAGTCGATCCGTCAGGACCAGATCTCGCGCATCGAGACGGTGAAGGCGCAGCGTGACCAGGGTGGCGTGGACGCGGCACTCGACGACGTGCGTCGGGCCGCCAAGGGCAACGACAACCTGTTGCCGCCGATGCACGACGCGCTGCGGCGTCGCGCGACGCTGCAGGAGGTCTGTGACGTGCTGCGCGACGAGTTCGGCGCCTACGTGCCCTCCGAGCGGTTCTGAACCCGTCGCCACCGACCGGCCGCGACGGCGCCTCCGGCCCCTCGCACGTACGCGCGGGCGGGCAGGGACGACCCGGCACGCGGGTAGGGTCGCTGACAACCACGCCATGACACGACCTGCTCGAGGCTGCTCGTGAGCACGCAACGCATCGTCATCCTGGGTGGCGGACCGGCCGGGTACGAGGCCGCGCTCGTCGCGTCCGAACTCGGTGCCGACGTCACCATCGTCAGCGACGAGGGTCTGGGCGGCAACAGCGTGTTGTGGGACTGCGTCCCGTCGAAGGCGCTGATCGTGGCGGCGGAGGCGATGGGCTGGATGCACCTTGCCGAGGACCTCGGTGTGCACCTGCCCGAGGGCCGCAGCATCGACCGCACCGTGGTCGACTTTCCGAAGGTCGCCAGCAACGTCCTGCAGCTCGGCGCCAACCAGTCGCGCGACATCGAGGCCAAGGTCACGGCAGGAGGTGTCGATCTCATCCGCGGCCGTGGCCGCATCTCCGGCTACCACGAGGTGACGGTCACCGACGCCGACGGCGGCGAGCGGGTCCTGCCCGCCGACTACGTCCTGGTCGGAACCGGCTCCACCGCCCGGGTGCTGCCGTTCTTCGAGCCCGACGGCGAACGGGTGCTGGTGGGTCAGCAGGTCTACGGGCTGCCCGAGGTTCCCGAGCACCTCGTCGTGGTCGGCTCCGGCGCGACCGGCGCCGAGTTCGCCCACGCGTTCCGCCGCTTCGGTGCCGAGGTGACCCTCGTCAGCTCGCGCGATCTCATTCTGCCCACCGAGGATCCCGACGCGGCGCAGGTCATCGAGGACGTCTTCGAACGGCGCGGCATGACGATCCTGCGCAACGCACGGGCCGTGTCCTGTGAGCGGCGCGGCGACGAGGTGGTCGTCGGTCTGAAGGACGGTTCCGACGTCGTCGGCAGCCACGTGCTGTTCACGGTCGGGCAGGTGCCGAGCTCCCGCGACATCGGGCTCGAGACGGTCGGTGCGGCCGTCAACGAATGGGGCGGGATCGACGTCGACTCCGTCGGCCGCACGGACTGCCGCTGGGTGTATGCCGCCGGCGACGTCACCGGACGGGTCATGCTGGCGTCGGTCGCGGCCATGCAGGGCCGGACCGCGATGTGGCACGCGCTGGGTCAGGCCGTCCAGCCGATCCGCTGGGACGCGGTGGCGGCGACCATCTTCACGGATCCGGAGGTGGCGACCGTCGGCATCTCCGCCGACGAGGCCGTCGCGGCCGGTGTCCCGGTCGAGACGGCGCGACTCGATTTCCGGGGCAACCCGCGCGCGAAGATGACCAACGGCGTCGACGGCTTCGTGAAGGTCCACGCCCAGGTCGGCTCGGGCACGGTCGTCGGGGGTGTGGTCGTCTCGATGCGTGCCAGCGACCTGATCCAGCCGCTTGCGGTGGCGGTGCAGAACCGCCTGACCGTCGCCCAGCTGGCCCAGACCATCACGGTCTACCCGTCGATGGCCGGATCGGTTGCCGAGTGCGCCCGCATGCTCATGGCGCGGCTGGACGCCACGCGCTGACCGTCGGTCGACCGCGAGGGGGCCCCCGCCGTGGCAGGGGCCCGTCGCCGTCTGGCGGGTCCGGTCAGGGGTGACGGCCGCCCGTCGCCACCCAGGCCACGCAGTGGCCCTGGTTGCGGAACGGGCGCGTGAAGTTGCGCCAGCCCCCATCGGCGCACTCGTCCATCGTCGCGGGGATGGCCATGAGGTCCAGTCCCACGAGGACGGGGTCGTGGTCGGATGACCGGAAGGCACTCGGGTCGTAGTAGCGCTCGGCGACGTCGGCCGTGCGGAACCGCTGGTTGCCCGACACCCCACAGCACGACTCGAGGTAGTCGATGGCCGGCACCTCGTCCGCGTTGATGTTCCACGCCGCCGCGCCGGTCACGTACGGCATCAGGTCGGCGTCGGCCAGCGCGTGGTCGAGATAGCCCTGTGTCGCGTCGAACGTGTACGTGTAGGGCATGACGTCATCGGCCGCGTAGTGGTCCAGCAGATCGGTGTAGCCGGCCTGCTGGAGCGCCCGGATCGGGTCCTCCTGCGCGTAGGCGTTGAGGTCACCGATGATGAGATCGCCCCGCGCCTGTTGTCCGGTGGGGTCGGTCGCCAGCCAGTCCGCCATCGCCTGTGCGGCGCGTAGGCGCACACCGTTGCAGTTGCCCTGGCGGGCGTCGTTGTCGGCCGCCAGGCAGGCGGATCCCTTGGACTTGAGGTGGTTCACGGTCACGGTGACGGAGCGCCCGGTGGCGAGCTCGGTGAAGGTCTGGGCGAGGGCCGGCCGGCTGCGTTGGTCCTCGAAGCGGGGGTCGACCGAGCTGTCGAGGATCGCGAAGTTCCCGCTCGGCACGACGGTCGCCGGCTTGTAGATGTAGGCCAGCTTGATCGCGTCCGTGCCGATCCGGCCGGTGTCGAGGTAGTCGTACACCTCGGCGCCGAGCGTGGTGTTGACCGCATCGACCAGCGCGGCGGCGGCCTGACGGTCGCCTGCGTCGTTCTCGATCTCGATGAGGCCGAGGACATCCGCGTCCATGCGCACGATCGCGTCGACGATCTTCTCGGTCTGGCGGTCGAACTCCGACGGCGTCACGGCCCCGCGGGCGGTCGGGAATCCGGTCGCGGTCGCGTGGTCGTCGCCGACGAAGTACCCGTCACCGTTGAAGTAGTTGAGGACGTTGAAGCTGGCGACGGTGAGGCTGCCACCGACCTCGGGCGGCGTCTGCGGACGGGGACGCGAGCGGTTGGTCCGCAACTCCTCGGTGATCTCGCCGATGTCGACCGGCTGCAGCCGCCATTCGCCGAACCCGAAGTGCAGGATCGTGGGCACGTCGCGCAGCTGGTCGCCGATGCGCAAGGTGTCACCGGGCACGACGTAGGGGAGCGGGTCGAGGTTCTGTCCCGTCCGGCCGTCGTCGAGGATGATGTTGTTGGCGGCGTTGTACGCCACGACGGCCTCGTAGGCGGCGTCGTCGCGGGGATCGACCACGTTGGTCGGGTTCTGCAGCACGCCGCCCGAGGACAGGCGGACCTCGCCGAACCGCTCGATCTGGAAGAACTCGACCACGGTCAGCTCGTCGTGCACGACCCGCATCGACTCGAGCGGCTCGAACACGTCCCCTCGATCCGCGGGATGCGTCGGGAGCGGCAGCTGTGCCGGCGGCGGCAACGTGGCGTCGACACCGGTGTCGGCACAGACCGCGAGGTCGGAGGCACTCACCTGCGTGACCCCGTTGAACTCGCTGGGCCGGCCGACGACGTGGACGAGGTCGCCGACCTTGCCGTCGAACGCGCCGGGACCGTCGAAGACGAACACGCCCTCGGACGTCGCCGGGTCGTCGTCACGGTCCTCCTCGATCGCCTCGACGAAGAACCCGCGCAGGCCCTGGTTGGCCGGGATGCCGCTGTCGCCGCCGGAGGTGAAGTCGGCCGTCACGACGCCACGCGTGAGCACGAGCTGGCCCGCGATCGGGGTCTCGCTGCCGTCCCCCTGGATCTCGTTGACGACCGTGATGTCGTCGTCGGTCGCCGTGCAGACGTCCTCGGGGAACTCGGGGTCGGGGTCGGGAACGGGCCGCTCACGGCACGGCGCCGGCTCGACTGCGCTGTTGCGCGGCGAGGGCGCACCGGTGGCGAAGTCGGCCGCGTTGTCGTCGGTGTCGACGCAGCCGGCCTCGTCGCGGATCGCGGCGGCGGTGGCACTCAGGGTGGGCGCCGCGCCGTTGCCCTCGAAGCAGTTCGCCCCGCCGTAGCCGACCAGGTCGATGACGGTGGTCGGACAGGAACCCTGCAGCGCCGTCGTCGAGTCGGTCAGCGCGACCTTGCCCGCGCCAGCGGCCATGGGGATGGACCCGGTCGTGTCCGCGGTCGGCAGTGCCTGGCTGCCACCGCTGCCGGCCGCCTGCTGGACGAGGTGGTAGCCGCCGGCGGGAATCGTGCCACTGAGCGGCGTGACCTGCCAGGAGGTGCCGGTCGACGAGGCGTACTGGACCGCGTGGCCCTGCAGATCGACCGCCTGGTCGCCGCGGTTGAACAGCTCGATGAAGTCGTGGGTGAGGGTGGCCCCGCTGTTCCCACCGCCGCCGTAGACCTGGCTGATCACGACGGTCGCGTCGGCCGGGTCAGGGTCGGGGTCGGGATCCGGGTCGGGATCGGGGTCAGGGTCCGGGTCGGGCTCGTTCGAGCCGTCACAGGGGGCGGCCGGCGTGCCGCTGTTGCGGGGTGCCGGGGAACCCGTCGAGAAGTCGGCCGCGTTGTCGTCCGTGTCGACGCAGCCCGCGCCGTTGCGCAGCGCGGCCGTCGTGTTGCTCAGGGCCGGGGTGGAGCTGCCTCCCTCGCCGCAATTGGCGGTGCCGTAACCCACGAAGTCGAGGAGCTCGGCGCCGCCTGGGCAGATCTCCGTCGGAACCGTGGCGTTGCTGGCGAACAGGGCGATCTTGCCGCTGCCGCCAGCGAGGTTGATGCTGCCGGTTGCATCGGCCGGCGGCAGCGCCGACCCCACGGATGCGTTGCTCGTCGCCAGCTGGACCAGGTAGTACCCGCCGGGAGGAATCGAGGCCCCGGCCGGCAGGATCGCGTTATTGGTCCATGACGTCCCGGATGAGGACGCGTACCGCAGCGTGTAGCCACCGACGTCCGCGGTGGCGTCGCCGGCGTTGAAGAGCTCGACGTAGTCGTGCGTCAGCGTCGCGCCGCTGTTGCCCCCGCCGCCGTAGACCTGGCTGATCACCACCCCCGGGCCGGTCGGCTCGGCCTCCTGGGCGAGGGCGCCCGTTGCGACCGGCAGGACGCTGGCGAGGAGGGCGAGGACGACGAGGAGCGTGAACCGGCGCATGCGGCGACCCTTGTGAGCGATGCCGGAGGACCGGGCACAGATGATCACGTGCCACGAAACGGGTAGTCACATCCGGCTATCGGGTCGGCAACCTACGCCCACCCTTCGGGTCATGTCCCCGGCCCGCGCGCGTGCTGCGCGGGCCGGCTCTCAGCTCGCGTCGCCGATACTGGCCAGGACGGCCCCCGACTCGACCACGTCCCCGGCGGCGAAGCCGATCTTGGTGACGGTGCCGTCCCGGTGCGCGGTGATGTTGTTCTCCATCTTCATCGCCTCGAGCACGGCGACCAGGTCACCGGCCGCGACCGTGTCGCCCTCGGCCACGGCGTACTTGACCACCGTGCCCTGCATGGGCGCGACCAGGTCGTCGGTCGACGCCGCGGCCTTCTGGCCGCCGGACCCGCCGGGCCGTCCCCGCCGCTTGGCAGGGGCCCCGGCCGTCGCACCCCCGGCGCCGAGCGCGAGGTCGCCGAACACGCGCACGCCGATCCGCTTGCCGCCGACCTCGACGGTCACCTCGCGCGAGGGCTCGCCGTCAACGCCCTCGCCGGGGGCTGCCGGCCCCTGCGGCTCGAGCCCCGACAGGTCCCACTCGCGCTCCACGGAGACGGTGGCGTGCTCACCCGCGGCGAACTGCTCGTTGGTCATGGCCAGGCGGTGGAACGGGACGGTGGTCGGGATGCCTTCGATCACCAGCTCGTCCAGGGCGCGTGACATGCGCGCGCGGGCGGCGTCGCGGTCGGCGCCCCACACGATCAGCTTCGCGATCATCGAGTCGTAGTCGCGCGGCACCTCGTAGCCCGACTCGGTGCCGGTGTCGAAGCGCACCCACGGCCCCAGCGGCGGAACGAGCCGCGTGATCAGCCCCGGGGTCGGCATGAAGTTGGTCGCCGGCTCCTCGGCGTTGATCCGGACCTCGATCGCGTGACCCGTGAGCGTGACCTCGTCCTGGGTCAGGCCCATGCCGTCGCCGGCGGCGATGCGCAGCTGGGCCTGGGCCAGATCGACGCCGGTCACGAGTTCGGTGACGGGGTGCTCGACCTGCAGGCGGGTGTTCATCTCGAGGAAGTAGAAGGTCTCGTCGTCGGCGTCGAGCAGGAACTCGCAGGTGCCGGCGTTGTGGTAGCCCATCTCCCGGGCGACCTCGATGGCGGCGGTCCCGATCCGGTCGCGCAGGTCCTGCGAGATGCCCGCGGCGGGGGCCTCCTCGACCAGCTTCTGGTGGCGACGCTGCAGGGAACAGTCGCGTTCGCCGAGGTGGATCAGCGTGCCGTCGAGATCGCCCAGCACCTGGATCTCGATGTGGCGCGGACGTTCGAGATAGCGCTCGAGGTAGCACTCGCCGCGGCCGAACGCGGCCTTGGCCTCGCGTTGCGCGGCTTCGAGGGCCTCACGCATCTCGTCGGCGTTGCGCACCACCTTCATGCCGCGACCGCCGCCGCCGAACATCGCCTTGACCGCGACCGGATAGCCGTACTCGTCGCCGAAGCGGATCGCCTCGTCGGGATCGTCGGTGGGCTCCTGGGTCCCCGGTACCACGGGGACGCCGGCCGCCAGAGCGACGGCCCGGGCGGAGAGCTTGTCGCCCATCTTGCGGATCGCCTCGGCCGGCGGACCGACGAAGGTCATCCCTGCCTCGGCGACCGCGTCGGCGAAGTCGGCGTTCTCGGACAGGAATCCGTAGCCCGGGTGGATCGCGTCGACGCCGGCCTCGCGGGCGACCGCCAGGATGCGTTCGACGTTGAGATAGGACTCCGAGGCCGCCGCCGGACCCAGCAGGTAGGCCTCGTCGGCCAGCCTCACGTGGGGGGCGTCGCGGTCGATCTCGCTGTACACGGCGACACTGCGGACACCGAGTTCCTTGCAGGCGCGAATGACGCGGATGGCGATCTCGCCGCGATTGGCGACCAGGACGGCGTCGAACACGACTCTCGACCTCGGGCAGGGGACAGACCTCGACCCGCGGCAGACTAGTGACCCGTGCGGCCGAACTCCGCCGCCGGGGCTGGTCGCCCGCTCGACGACCCGCGGATTGGCGTCCGCGAGGGGGTGTCGCCACACTGCCGCCGCCTCGTCGCCACGTCGAAAGGACGGCACCGTGCGCCGCCCCGGTCCGCGCCACCTGCTGGTCGCCGCCACCCTGGTCCTGGCCGGTTGTGGTGGCGGGCCGCCAGCACCGGTCGAACCCGCCGTCGTCGGCACCCCCGACGACGACGGGATCCTGCGCGTGACCGGGACCGACCGGCTGCAATGGGACCCGGCCGGCCTGGCCGCACCCGCCGGCGAGATCGTCTTCGAGTTGCGCTGCGAGGACCGCGTCAACCACAACCTCGTGGTCGGCGAGGAACGGACGGTCGTCGCCGAGTGCGGCCCCGGAGGGACTGATCAGGGCACCCTCGACCTCGAACCGGGCGAGTACCCCTACGTGTGCACCATCCCCGGCCACGAGTCGTCGATGCGCGGCCTGCTGACCGTCGAGTAGCTCGCCTGGCGGCCGTCCCGACCGTCGTCCCGGCGGCGTACGCACCGCCCGCGCGCCGGTTGGCAGCCCGCGACGACGCGCAGGTACGCTGCGGGTCGCCGGCGGCACAGGTGGCCGTACGTGCCTCGAGTCGTCGGATCACCGTCACCTCCACGTGTCCTCCAAGGAGCCGTCGTGCGTCGCGCCACGCTGGGACTGGTCACCGCCGCGGGTCTGCTCGTCGCGGGCTGTTCGCCCATTCCCGCCGGTGCCGAAGAGGCCGCCGCCGTGCGCTGCCCCGAGGGCTCGGACTGCTTCGACCCCATCCAGCCGGTCGGCCCCGGCGGCGACATCTCCCTGGACATGGGCAACTTCTTCTTCGACAACCTCGAGGGCACCCCGGTCACGGGTGAGGTAACCGTGACCGTGACCAACGTCAGCGACGCCTACCACAACGCCGAGTTCCTCGGCGCGGCCGACGGCTCGGGCATTCCCGAGGCCGACGGTGGCGAGACCGGCGAGGACACGGTCCTGCTGTTCCCCGGCGAGTGGACGGTCATCTGCAACGTCCCGGGGCACCGCTCGGCCGGCATGGAGACCACCGTGACGGTCTACGCCACGCAGGAAGAGGCCGACGCCGCCCTGGCCGAACTCGGCGAGCAGCCCGAGGAGGGCGCCGACCCGACCGCCCCCGCGGAGGAGCCCGAGCTGCCCTCCGCAGGCGGGGACGGCGACGAGGCCGACAGCGTCGCCGAGGACGCGACCGACGAATAGACCGACGGATCGGTCAGCTGCGGGGCTGGACCAGGTCCGCGGGGCTCACCGCGACGCGGCCACCCACGCCCTCGAGCAGGGCCGCCCGCGTCCAGGCGGGTGTCGCTCGACGGCCCCCGCGGGTCTCCGGTTCGTCGGTCCGCGGCACGTCGACCGGTGTGAGCGCGACGACGATGGCGGCCAGGTCGACCGTCGTCGGTGCGCCCTGACGTACCTCGATACGGAGATCGCTCACAGGTCCGGGTTCGTTCCCGTCGCTCACAGGTCCGGGTTCGTTCGCGTCGCTCACAGGTCCGGGTTCGTTCGCGTTGCTCACAGGTCCGGGTTCGTTCGCGTTGCTCACAGGGGAATGTTCCCGTGTTTGCGGGCGGGCCGGGCCTCGCGCTTGGTGCGGGTGAACCGCAGCGCCCGGACGAGTTCGACGCGCGTGCGTGACGGCTCGATGACCGCGTCGACGTAGCCGCGTTCGGCGGCCCGCCACGGGTTGGCGAGGTCGGTCGCGTAGCGCTGTTCGAATTCCTCGTGCAGCGCGTCGGGGTCCTCGGCGGCCTCGAGCTCACGGCGGTAGAGGATGTTGACCGCCCCCTTGGCCCCCATGACGGCGATCTCGGCCGTCGGCCAGGCGAGGTTGACGTCCGCGCCCAGGTGCTTGGAACCCATCACGTCGTAGGCGCCGCCGTAGGCCTTGCGCACGATCACGGTCAGCTTCGGCACCGTGGCCTCGGCGTAGGCGTACAGCAGCTTGGCGCCGTGCCGGATGATGCCGCCGTACTCCTGGTCGGTGCCCGGCAGGAACCCGGGGACGTCGACGAAGGTCACGATCGGGATGTTGAACGCGTCGCAGAAGCGCACGAACCGCGCCGCCTTCTCCGAGCTGTCGATGTCGAGCACCCCGGCCAGGTAGGCCGGCTGGTTGCCCACGACGCCGACCGTCTGCCCGTCGAGGCGGGCGAGCCCGACCACGATGTTCTCCGCGTAGTGCTGATGCACCTCGAGGAACTCACCGTCGTCGACGACGTGGCGCACGATGTCGCGCATGTCGTAGGGCTGATTGGAGCTGTCGGGCACGAAGGTGTCGAGCTCCTCGACGACGCGTTCGGGGTCGTCGCCGGTCTCGACGACCGGCGGCAGCTCGAGGTTGTTCGCCGGCAGGAAGCTCAGCAGGTACTTGACGTCCTCGAGGCAGCTCTCCTCGTCCTCGGCGGCGAAGTGGGCCACCCCCGACTTCGAGGCGTGCGACATCGCGCCGCCGAGCTGTTCCATCGTGACGTCCTCACCGGTGACCGTCTTGATCACGTTCGGGCCGGTGATGAACATGTGCGACGTGTCCTTGACCATGAACACGAAGTCGGTGATGGCGGGCGAGTAGACCGCCCCGCCCGCGCACGGTCCCATGATCGCGCTGATCTGGGGGATCACCCCCGAACTACGCACGTTGCGTAGGAAGATGTCGCCGTAGCCGCCGAGGCTGACCACGCCCTCCTGGATGCGGGCGCCACCGGAGTCGTTGAGCCCGATGACGGGCACCCCCATCTTCTCCGCGAGGTCCATGACCTTGACGACCTTGGCCGCGAACACCTCGCCGAGCGACCCGCCGAACGCGGTGAAGTCCTGGCTGAACACGCAGACGCGACGCCCGTCGACGGTGCCGTGGCCGGTCACGACGCCGTCACCGAGGATCTTCTTGTCCTCGAGCCCGAATCCGGTCGCCCGGTGGACCGCGAACGCGTCGGTCTCGACGAACGAACCCTCGTCGAGCAGCAGGTCGATCCGCTCGCGGGCGGTCAGCTTGCCGCGGTCGTGCTGCTTCGCGATCGCCTGATCGCCACCGCCGGCCATGGCCTCGGCCTGCCGGCGACGCAGTTCTTCGAGCTTGTCCTTCGTGGTCTCGGCCACGCGAACACCTTCCGGTGGACGGGGACGCAGGCGGGCACTGGAGCGAGGCAGCCGCCGCGAGGTCGGGCATCCTAGCCTTCACCACCTCTCCGCCCCCGAGCCGACCGAGGCAGCGTGGCCGATGACCTCGCCGGGCACGAACGCGTGGCAGCGTTGCTGTCCGGGCCGCTGGCATGGCACACCGTCGAACACGTCGAGGAAGTTGCTTCGACCCACGATCTCGCCCTGGAACGGTTGCGCTCGGGCGTGCAGCCCGGACTGATCGTCGTGGCCGACCGGCAGACCGCCGGCCGCGGCCGCCAGGGTCGCACCTGGCTCGACGGTCCCGACCCGCACGCGTCGCTGATGTTGACCGCGACCGTCTCCACCCCGCCGGTCCATCCCACCCTGGTGCCGCTCGCCGCCGGCCTGGCGACGGCCGACGCCCTGCGCCGCGCCGGCGTGACCCCGTTGCTGAAGTGGCCCAACGACGTGCTGATCGACGGGCGCAAGGCGGCCGGGATCCTGGTCGAGCAGCATCGGCTGCGGGTCGGTGACGTCCTGCTCATCGGCATCGGCATCAACGTCGACTGGCGGGGCACCGAACGCGACGGTGACCAGGCCGCGTGGACCTCGATCGCCGAGGAGACGGGGGCGGAGGTCGACCGCGGCGACCTGCTCGCCGACGTGCTGCGCGGGTTGGCCGCCTGGCTCCACTCGGTGCCGGGAGACCCCCTGCGGCTGCTGATCACCTACCGCGACGTCTGCGCCACCATCGACGCCGAGGTCCGGGTCGACTTCCCCGACGGGTCCTCGATCGAGGGACGGGCGGTCGACCTCGATCGCGAGGGTCGGCTCGTGGTGGACACCCCGCAGCGCCAGGTCGCCGTCGGTGCCGGCGACGTGCACCACCTCCGGGTGACGCGGGGCGGGTGAGCCCGTGCGGGGATCGCCCCTCCGACGCCGGCAGTAGTTTGACGTCAAAGTAATCTGACGGGAAATCGTCCGAGAGGGAGCCGTCGTGGCGTTGTCGTTCGCGTTGAGCCCGGAGCAGGAAGAGTTCCGCAAGGTCGTGCGGCGGTTCGCCGAGGACGTCATCGCCCCGGCGGCCGACGAGATGAACGCGCAGGCGCGGTTTCCGGTCGAGATCGTGCGGCAGATGGGTGCCCTCGGGCTGTTCGGCATCCCGTTCAGCTCCGCCTACGACGGGATGGACGGCGACTACCTGACCCTGTGCCTCGCGATCGAGGAGCTCGGGCGGGTCGACCAGTCGATGGGCATCACGCTGGAGGCCGGCGTCGGCCTGGGCGCCGCCCCCATCGACGAGTTCGGCACCGAGGAGCAGAAGCGACGGTGGCTGCCGGAGCTGTGCCGCGGCGAGAAGCTCGGCGGGTTCGGCCTGACCGAGTCGGGGGGCGGCTCCGACGTGTTCGGCGCCACCCGCACGAGGGCGGTGCAGGACGGCGACCACTGGGTCATCAACGGCGGCAAGGTCTTCATCACCAATTCGGGCACCGAGATGACCTCGATCGTGACCGTCACCGCCTTCACCGGCGACGACGAGATGACCGCGATCGTCGTCCCGGTCGACACGCCCGGGTTCTCGGTCGCGCCGCCGTACCGCAAGGTCGGCTGGCACGCCTCCGACACCCGGGAGCTGATCCTCGAAGACGTCCGCGTCCCGGTCGAGAACACCCTGGGCGAACGTGGTGCCGGGTTCCGTCAGTTCCTCAAGACGCTCGACGACGGCCGCATCGCCATCTCCGCCCTGGCCGTCGGACTTCTCCAGGGGTGCGTCGACGAGTGCGTGCGCTACAGCCACGAGCGCGAGGCGTTCGGCAAACCGATCGGCAAGCAGCAGGCGCTGGCCTTCAAGATCGCCGACATGGAGGTGGCGGCCCAGACGGCGCGGCAGATGTACTACTACGCCTGCTGGCTCAAGATGCAGGGGCAGCCGTACAAGCGCGAGGCGTCGATCAGCAAGCTGTACTCGTCCGAGCAGGCGGTCACGGCGGCCCGCGAGGCGACCCAGGTGTTCGGTGGGTACGGCTTCACCACCGAGTACCGCGTGGGCCGGTTCTACCAGGACGCGAAGATCCTCGAGATCGGCGAGGGCACCTCGGAGGTGCAGCGGATGCTGATCGCCCGCTCCCTCGGTCTGTGACGCCGCGTCAGGTCTCGAGGAACCGCATCATCGGCTCCGGGTAGCGCGTGCCGGCGACTCCCTGCGGTGGCAGCGCGTCGTCCAGGCGACGCAGCGTGTCGGCGTCCAGCGTCAGGTCGAGGGCCGCGACGTTCTCGTCGATGCGCTCCGGACGCGTCGTGCCCGGGATCGGCACGATGGTGTCGCCCTGCGCCAGCACCCACGCCAACGCCACCTGCGCCGCCGTCGCGTCGTGCTGCGTCGCGACCTCCTCGACCAGTTCCACCAGCCGCAGGTTCGCGGCCATCGCCTCCTGCTGGAAGCGCGGGTGACGGCGTCGACCGTCGGTCTCGTCGAGGTCGTCGACGGTGCGGATCTTGCCGGTCAGGAAGCCGCGACCGAGGGGTGAGTAGGCCACCAGTCCGATGCCGAGGTCGGTGAGCGCGGGCAGCACCTCGCGCTGCACCTCGCGGGTCCACAGCGACAGCTCCGTCTGGACCGCCGTGATCGGATGCACGGCATGGGCCCGACGGATCGTGTCGGCGCCGGCCTCGCTGAGCCCGAGGTAGCGCACCTTGCCGGCGCTCACCAGTTCGGCCATCGCCCCCACGGTCTCCTCGATCGGGACCCGCGGGTCGACGCGGTGCTGGTAGTACAGGTCGATGACCTCGACGCCGAGCCGTCGCAATGACGCGTCGCAGGCGCGGTGGACGTAATCGGGGCGACTGTCGGGCCCGCGGTCGGGGTCCTCGAGGCTGCGGGCCCCGAACTTGGTGGCCAACACGATGTCGTCGCGGCGGGTGTCGAGGACGCGCGCGAGCAGCCGCTCGTTCGTCTCGGGCCCGTAGATGTCGGCCGTGTCGAGCAGGTCGATGCCCTGCTCGAGCGCCCGGTCGATCGTGGCGAGGGACCGCGCCTCGTCGGCACCGGCATACGCGAACGTCATGCCCATGCATCCGAGCCCGAGCGCGCTGGTCTGCAGCCCCTGCCCCAGCTGGCGGCGTTGCATACCGACCTCCTCGTCGATGGCCGACGTTAGTGCCTCGTACCCTGCGGCTGTCAGGCCCGTCCGCCGCCAGTCGAGGAACCGATGGCCGATCGCTACACGTCACGACTCGCGCTCGTGCTCGACGAGCCGCTCGAGGAGGTGGCCGGCATCGTCAAGGCGGCCGGGCAGGCGAAGGACATCGACCGGGGTGCACCGCTGCGTGGCGCCGGCGACCTGGCCTACGAGGTGCACTGGGGCGGGCGGATGCAGAAGGCCGTCGTCCGGGCCGTCGCCGACGAGCACGACGGCGCGCCGCTGCTGCGCACCGAGACCTACGTCGGCAGTGACGGCCTGAGCAACGGCATGCAGCGCCAGGCGAAGCTGCTCCAGGCCCTGGCCCGCCAACTTCGGGGCCGCGTCCAGGGGGTCCGGGACTTGACCGCCCTGGTCGACCGCGACCAGGCCTGGATGAACCGGCTCGCCATCGGCGCCGTGGAACACGGTGACGGCATCGTCACCAAGGCCGACGGTGAAGGCACCTGGTGGGTCCGGACGCACGGGGCGGCACGCTTCGACGTCCCGGACCTGGAGCTGTACGGACTCAACGCCGCGCAGATCTCGGCTGCCGAGGTGGCACTCGAGCACGTGCACAGCCAGCTGCTGCGTGGTGGGCTGCGCGCGCAGATGTCGTTGCCGGACGGCACGCTCGTGCGCCTGGTCCCGGTCCTCGAGGCATGGCAGCACGTGCCGTTGGACTGGCCCGGTGTCGGCAAGGCGGGTCACGAGCGCGGCCCCGGCCTCGACGGTCCGCGTGCCACGCTGTCGCTGCTGCACAAGCCGCGTCTGGGCCGGTACAAGACCGACCTCGAGGGCGTCGTGGAGTTGCTGCCCGCTTCGGCCGGGTGACGGACCGACTGGTTGCGTCGTCCTGCACCGTCGCTGGGTCAGGTGACCGCGGCCTCGAGGAACGTGATCGTCCGCGTGTCCGGGTCGACCCGGGTGCGGATGCCCTGCGGCACGGTCCACATCGGGTCGGTGTGGCCGAAGTCGACGTTGGACACGACCGGCAGCCGGTCCAGCCGCTGCTCCTGGCGGACGACCCGCAGCACGGCCTCGTCGTACGCGGCGTGGTCCGCGATGGGCAGGTCGGCGCCGCCCGGACGCCCGAGCACGGTCCCTGCGAGCTGGTGCAACTCGCCGTTGACCGCGAGGCTGCGCAGGAAGGAGGTCAGGAGCGCCGGAGGTGGGGCCTCCTCGCTGGTCTCGAGCATCAGCACCGTGCCTGCGAGCGAAGGCCACCACGCGGTGCCGTGCAACCAGTCCAGCACCTCGACACAGGCGACCAGCGATTCGCCTTCGCCCGACTCGCCGCGTGCCACCGCCAGCCGGTCGCTGGCTGCAGACGGCGACGTCGGCGTTGGTTCGACGCGTCACCCCAGTCGAGGTGCTCGACGGTCCAACCGTCGTCGTTCTCGGGCCACACGAGTTGGGCTTCGGGTTCGAACAGCGTGCGCCGCACGCCGTCGACGAGGTAGCGGTGCAGGCCGCCGTTCTCGGCGAAACCGGCCATGACGGCCGGGCCGTAGAACGACGTGATGCCGACCCGGCGGAGCGCCAGGTGCGTGATGGTGGTGTCGGAGTAGCCGAGGAGAACCTTCGGGTTGGCCGCGAGCAGGTCGAGGTCGAGGAAGGGCAGGAGGCGGATCGAGTCGTCGCCCCCGATCGTGGCGACCACACCGGCGATCTTCGGATCGGCGAACGCGCGGTGCAGGTCGTCCGCTCGTGCCTTCGGGTCGCCCGCGAGCTCCGCGGGGTCGGCCAGCGTGTGCGGCATCTCGACGACCTCGACGCCGAACGCCTCCTCGAGTTGCCGCTTGCCGTCCGCATAGCGCTGTGGGAACGCCCCGGGGCCGCCCCAGGACAACGACACCGCCGCCAGCCGGTCCCCGGTCCGCAGTCTGCGCGGCTTGATCATCAGCTCCGTCCCCTCCTCGGCCGGTCGGGACCGTAGGCGTGCGGGAGGCTTGGCGGCCCATCGGAACGGGCGTGGCGGCGCGCGGACACGCCGAACCCACCACGGATCGGCCGCAGGGCGGCGCGACCGTCGTGGTGAGCTCGGCGTGGCGGGTCGGTGTGGTGGCGCTCGGTGCGTCAGAAGGGAACTGGCGCGGGCTGCCCGGTGCCCTCGTGCGGGCTGGCTCTGGCTTCACCGTCGATGGGCCCGGCCCGAGGTCTGTGGTCGGGAGCGTCAGCAGGGGCCTCGGCTCGGGGGCGTGGGAGCCAGCGTGGCCGGGTGCTGGTGGGGCTGGTGGTCACGGTCAGGCCGCTGCGGGGGTGGTGCCAGGTGCGGGTGCCGTTGGTGGTTTGGGTGCAGTGCCAGCCATCGGTGTCCTTGGTGCGGTTGGCGGGTCGGCACAGGGGTGCGAGGTTGTCGATGTCGGTGGGGCCGGGCGGGTCGTGCGGCCGTGTGGGGTGCCAGGGTCGTGCGTGGTCGAGATCGCACGAGAGCGCGGCGGTGGTGCAGCCGGGTTCGGTGCAGGTGTCGTGCAATGCGAGCGTGGCGTGTGAGAGCCAGCCGGTGGGGACGCGGTGTTGGCGGCCGATCCCGACCACGCCGCCACGGTCGTCGATGACGATGGTGCGCAGGTCCGCGCCGCGTTGGTCGGTCAGCCGGCGTGCGGCGGCGCTGTCGAGCAGCATCCGGCCGCCGGCGAGGTGGTGCAGCAGCCTGGCGGGGGCCTGGTCACGGTCGCACAGGGTGTCGAGTTCCGCGACCACCAGCAGTGTGGGCACCTTGCGGGTGTTGCTGCGGTCGGCCGTATCGAGTTGTTCGATCAGGCGGGCCAGCCGGCGTCGCCCGGTCGTCTCGGCGAGGTGGCGGGAGGTGTCGGGGTCGTGGGCGTAGCCGAACCGGCGGCCGGTCGCCACCGGTGGTGGGCCGGGATTGGTGGCGTTCTCCAGGATCGCGAACGCCTGGGGGCCGGCCTCGTCGAAGAACCGGCCGCCAGAGCCGTCCAGGCGGGGCTGCAATGCCAGGAACTCGGCCGGTTCACTGTCGGCGGGTTCGGGGGTGGTGGAAGGGGCCAGGTCGGCGATCAGCCATGCCGCCAACGACCCGAGCCGGTCGGGATCGGCCGTCTCCGACTGGTCGATCACCTGCACCAACGCGTCGTCGAGCTGCTGGTCGCTCGCACGAGGCAGCTTGTCGACCTGCAGCACGAGCGTGCGGAGCTGGCTCCACGACACCCGGCCCTGCGACAACGCGTCGAGCAGTCCGGGCAGCCGCCGGCATACCTGCGCGCAGGTGAGCAGCATCCGCCGGTCGGTGCCGGTTCGGCGGGCGACGATCAACAGCCACTGCTCGAGCGCGACACCGGTGACCGTCTCGGCAACGGAGGCGTCCTGCAGCCGGATGATCGATTCGATCGCGGACGCGATCAACCGGTCCACCTGCCGCAACGTCGCCAACAACCCGGCCAGCTCGGGCACCTCGGCCAGCACCGGGAACTCGTCGGCCGGGTCCGCCCAGCCTGGCACCGAGGTGGTCTGCGGCCCCGAGATCGCCCCGTTCACGGGTCGCGGCGTACCGCTGGCATCCGCGACCAACGACGACCCGCCGGCGGCGGGGACGGCAAGCGCGGTCGTCGAGGTCATGAAGCGACCATATGCACGTGGGACAGCCCGGCCGCTGCGGACATCGGCCGGGCTGGGGAAAACCCATCGTCCCCCACACCCCAGCGCGTCGACCGGTCCCGAAGGCGCGTTCAGGTCAAGGGGAGGGCCGCAGAAACTCCAGCCGGTTGCCGAAGCAGTCGTCGACGTAGAAGCGTTGGAAGCCCGGAAGGAGCCCGTCGGGCCGGATCTCGAAGCCGGCGTCGGTCAACCGGCTCCTCACGGATTCGAGGTCGTGCGCGAGTATGCCGGGGTGCGCCTTCCTCGCCGGCACGAACGGGTCCTCGACACCGAGATGGATTTCCAGACCACCACCTCGGAACCACACCCCGCCACGCGTGGCCAGCGCCGAAGGCTTCGGGACCTCGTCGAGTCCGAGAACGTCACCGTAGAAGCCGCGGGCACGGTCCTCGCCGGCAGGCGGTATCGCCAGTTGGACGTGGTGGAGCGTGAACATCAGGCCGCCTCGACGTGAGCGCAGCACGACCATAGTTCTGCCGCGGCCACCGTTCTTGCCGTGGCTGGCCAGCCCTCGCTCTTGCGTGTCGCCCCGTCGTGCCCAGCCGTGGAGCGGTCTGCTAGACCTCACGACGGCGTGCGCAGAGGGGGTCGTCATCGACGTCGACGTGGCCGGACTCGGCAAGACCTACAAGGTGCCGGTCCGTGAGGCCGGGTTGAAGGCCGCGATCAAGAGCCTGGTCCGGCGTGAGCACCGTGAGGTCCCCGCGGTCTCGGACCTGTCGTTCGGGATCGAGCGGGGGGAGATGGTCGGCTTCCTCGGACCCAACGGCGCCGGGAAGACGACCACGCTGAAGATGCTCTCGGGCCTGCTGCACCCGACGACGGGCCAGGCCCGGGTGCTCGGCCACGAGCCCTACCGGCGCGAGCGCACGTACCTGGCACAGATCACGCTGGTGATGGGCAACCGCAACCAGCTGCAGTGGGACCTCCCCGTCGTCGACTCGTTCGAGATGAACCGCGCCATCTTCGGCATCGCCCGCCCCGACTTCGAGCGCACCCGCGACGAACTGGTCGAACTGCTCGAGATCGGCCACCTCGTCACCAAGCCGGTCCGCAACCTCTCGCTGGGGGAGCGGATGAAGGCCGAGATCGCCGGCGCGCTGCTCCACCGGCCCCAGGTGCTGTTCCTCGACGAGCCGACGATCGGCCTGGACGTGACGATGCAGAAGCGCATCCGCACCTTCCTCGCCGAGTACAACGCCCGCTACGGCGCGTCGGTGATGCTGACCAGCCACTACATGGCCGACGTCACGGCGCTCTGCCGGCGCGTGATCGTGATCCACCACGGGCGATTGCTCTACGACGGCCCGCTGTCGGAGCTCGCGGAACGGTTCGAGACCGCCAAGACGGTGGGGGTCACGCTCGCCGAACCCGGCGCGGACCTGTCCCGTTACGGCGAGGTGGTCGCCGTCGACGGTGCCAGGGTCACGCTCCGGGTCGCGCGTTCCGAGGCATCCGCGGTCGCGGCTCGACTGTTGGCGGACGTGCATCCGACCGACCTGACCATCGAGGACCCGCCCATCGACGACGTCATCGAGCGGGTGTTCGCGACGCCGGACCAGCCGGGCAGTGCCGTGCCCGGCAGCGAGAAGCTGCGCGGATGAGTGCGGACACCGCGGCCCGGCCGGCGCCCCCGCCGCTGGCCCGCGTCGGCCGACCCCGACAGATGCTGGACTTCTACGCGACCGTGGCGCGCACCGCCGTGCAGGAGCAGTTCCAGTACCGCGCCGCCAACTACATGTACATGATCGGCATGGTGGTCGAACCGGTCATCTACCTCGTGGTGTGGTCGGTCGTCGCGGAAGCGAGCGGCGGCGAGGTGGGGGGCTACACGCCGGGCGGGTTCGCGGCGTACTACATCGTGTGGATGCTGGTGCGGAACATGAACATCGTGTTCACGCCCTACGGCTGGGAGTTCCGCATCCGCGAGGGTCAGCTGTCGGGGATGCTGATCCGTCCGATCCATCCGTTGCACTACGACCTGGCGTATTTCGCCGGATGGAAGGTGATCGCGGTCCTGCTGTGGATCCCGATCGCGGTCGTGCTGGCGCTGCTGTTCCCGCCAGAGCTGACCGTCGACGCGGCCCAGGCCGTCACCTTCTTCGTGGCCATCTGGGGCGCCTACGTCATCCGTACGCTGCTGCTGTTCGTGCTCGGCATGGTGACTCTGTGGACGACGCGGGTCGCCGCGCTGTTCGAGCTGTACTTCACCGCCGAACTGCTGCTGTCGGGGCGGCTGGTCCCGCTCGACCTGATGCCCGACTGGGTGCTGCGCTGGGTCGACCTGCTGCCGTTCCGTTCGACGTTCGGGTTCCCGATCGAAGCGCTGGTCAGCGACCTCTCGGGCCCGCAACTGGTGCGCGGGCTGCTCGCGCAGGCGTTCTGGATCGGGTTCGGCTGGGTGCTGGCGATGGTGGTGTGGAAACGCGCGATCCGCCGCTACAGCGCGGTGGGCAACTGATGCCGGCCCCTGCGGCTCCGGTCCGCCACGGACTCGCGCGACCCGAGGCTGTCCGACGCCGTGACGTCGTCCGCACGCTGGTCGGCGTCAGCGCGCTCAACGAGTTGCAGTACCGGGTCAACTTCTTCCTGCAGCTGTTCCAGTCGTTGGTGGCGCTGGCAACCGCGATCGCGGTGGTCGCGCTGGTCTTCCTCTACACCCCCTCGCTCGGCGGCTGGTCGCCGTGGGAGCTGATGGTCGTCGTCGGGGTCCACACCGCGCTCGGCGGCGTCATCCGCTCGGTGATCCAGCCCTCGATGCAACTGCTGATGGAGGACATCCGTGAAGGCAAGCTCGACTTCGCCCTGACCAAGCCCGTGGACGCGCAGATGCTGGTGAGCCTGCGTCGGATCACGGTGTGGCCGCTCGTCGACGTCGTCGTCGGGGCCGGGGTGGTGGTCGTCGCCGCCACCCGGATCGAGGGGGTCACCATCCTGGGCATCGCCCTGGCCGTCGCCGCCGTGCTGCTCGGCGCCGTCATGATCTACTGCCTGTGGCTGGTCATCACGACCGGGGCGTTCTGGATCGTGCGGATGGAGCACGTCGCCGAGCTGTTCAACGGCCTCTACCAGGCGGGGCGTTGGCCCATCGGCCTGTTCCCCGGCTGGCTGCGCGGCCTGTTCACCGTCCTGGTGCCGCTGGCGTTCGCCGTCACGTTGCCGTCGGAGGCGCTGACCGGGCGTGCGGGGCTGCTCGCCCTCGGGGGTGCGGTGGTGTTCACGGCCGTGCTCGTCGCCTTCACGCGCTGGTTCTGGCGGCTCGGCGTCAAGAGCTACGCCGGCGCCAGCGCCTAGCTTTCGTCGAGGTCCTCGGGTTCCACCCAGCCGTCGTCGCCCTCGGGGCGCGCGTCGCCGCACAGCACACGCAGCCTGGGGGCGCCCTCCTCGGGTCCGATGGCGAGGAGGCGGTCACCGGCCAGCAGCGAGCGGGACCGGCGGGGCCGGTACACCCACCGTTCGTTGCGCTGGATGGCCAGCACCTCCATGCCGGTCTCGGTGTGGATCTGCAGCTCGCCGAGCGTCCGGCCCTGTGCCGGGCTGCCCTCGGCGACGATGGCCTCGGCCACGATCTCGTCGGCTTCGGACAACGCCGCGGCGATGATCGGGTGCGGCGGTCCCTCGTCCTCGATGACCCGGGTCATGGACTGGGCCGCGTCGACGATCCGCTCCGAGGAGGAGGCGAGGTGGATCAGTCCCCGGAGTTCGTCGGGGTCCTCGAGTTCGGCGGCGGCGCGCAGCACCCAGCCCTCGAGCTGGTGGTAGAGCTCGTCGGACTTGTCCTCGATGACGGCGACCTCGGCCGCCAGCGACTGGTCGCGCAACAGGATCGCGGAGTAGGCCAGCCCGACGGCGACCTCCGAGGCGTTCTTGAGCTCGATGATGACGTCGACGGCACGGTCGAGGTTGGACAGCTTCGCCCGCTGCGGTGGCGCCGGGAAGTGGCGGGGCGTGCCGCCGGCGAGTTCGCGGGCGTGGTCGACACCCTCGGGCGGGCCCTGCAGGAACAGCACGTCGCCCTCGCGCAGCACCTCGTCGGGTTCGGGACCGTAGAGCCAGTCGACGTCGCGGCGGATGGCGATCACCCACATGCCGGTGCGGGCGGGCAGCTCGAGGTCGCGCAACGACGCCCCGGCCAGTTCGTTCTCCTCGCGGATCTTCACCCGGGCGGTCACCTCGGTGGCGTGGCGCAGGTCGTCGCGCAGCTCGCCGGGCACGCCGAGATCCTTGAGCACGACCCGCGCGATGTCCTCGGCGGCGTCGGCGATGCCCTCGATCGAGACCGCCATGGACAGCACCCCCGCGAGCTGGTCGGCATCGTCGGGGGTCCGCGCGGCGATCATGCACACGGCCCGCAGGTCGACGAGCTGGTCGTCGACCTGGTCCTCGAGCCGCAGCACCTCGCCTGCCAGCGCCTCGTCACCGAAGAAGATCGCCGCGTAGGCGAGGTCCACCATGAGCTCCGCGGCGTCTTTCGCGCCGACCAGGAGCTCCTTGACCGTTTTTCGCGTCCTCATGTCAACCCACCTGCAGGATCGTGATCGCCGCGACCAGACAGATGACCCCCGCCAGGTCCATGGTCGCGGTCACCACGGGGATCCCGTGGTTGTCGGGGTCGAACCCGAAGCGGAACGACGTGGTGGCCGCGGCGTACGCGGTGGCCGCGAGGATGACCATCGCGAACAACCCAGCCAACCACGCCACGCCGAGCATGGACAGCAGCGGCAGCGGCTCGACGGTCGGGACCAGCACGGCCGCGAGCCAGCCGGCGGCGCCCACGCCCGTGAACGCCAGGAAGCCGAGCAGCACCGTCAGCGAGAAGTCGAGCGCCGCCAGCTTGCCCGGGAAAAGCCGCGGTTCGAGCAGACCGACGTGCAGCTTCGACGCCAGACGGCTCGAGAGCATGCCGCCGAGCGACCCGCAGTTGGCGATGAACGGCGGGATCAGCACGAGGAGCGCCGGTGCGCTGAATTGCTCCTCGGCGCGGGCCTCGACCACGATGCCGGCCATGACGTCGATGGACACCGCGATGGTCAGCACGACCATCGATTCGCGCACGATGCGTCGAATCAGAGGATCCTGCCGACGCACCCCCAGCACGACCGAGACGATCCCGACGAGCAGGCCGAAGGCACCGATACCGACGGCGAGGGCGGGGACGGCCAGCACCAGGCTGCCCACGAGCAAGGCCGGCAACGTCACGACGTCGCCGGCGGCCGTGATGATCGGCGCGCCGACGTCGTCCATGCTCCATCCGCGCACGTTGGAGCGCCGCGCCATCCAGATCACCACGAAGAACAACACGACCGACGACAGCAATCCGCCGATCAGCGAGATCGCCACGAGGTCGAGCAACGGCACCGCGTCGAGCCCCAGGGCCACCGAGATGGCCCAGGCCAGGGCGCCCGCCTGGGTGGCGGTCGCGAAGCTGAGGATGGTGGCCGCCTCGATCTGACGACCGAGGTAGCTGCGCCGGGTCAGCTCGGGCTCGAACTCGCCGGTGAAGATGCCCGTCGACAGCCGCGATCCGAGCGCCCCGAAGATCGAGCCGCGCATACCGATGGCGGCCGGGATCAGGGCGAGGAGGCCGGGGATGCCGGCGAGGCGGGCCTCGGCCGACATCAGGACCACACCTGCGATGATCGTGGCGAACAGGCCGATGCCCAGGGCGCTGGCACCTGCCCGGATGCTGCGCGACTCCTGCGCCCAGTACGAGCGCACCTCGACGATGGGGATCCCGAGGAGGCGGCCGAGCACCTTCAGCGGTCGGGGCACCGGCGGGAGGGGGACCGGACGACGACGGTTGGCCACGAGCGGCCTCCTTCGTCCTCGATCAGCCCAGCGGCTCCCGCGGCGCGAAGCCTAGCCAGCGCTCCGCGGCCGCCCGGCGGCGGTCGGGAGGTGGGGCGACCGTCCGATCTGACGGCGGTGTCGATGAAAACCCGGTCCGGCAGCGTCTATACCCTCGCCCCATGACGAACTACACCGCGCCGATCCGTGACATCCGCTTCGTCCTCGAGCACGTGACCCCGCTACGCGAGCTGACCGCGCTGCCGGCGTTCGCGCACGCCGATCCCGACCTGGTCGCCGGTCTGCTCGAGGAAGCCGGACGGTTCTCCTCCCAGGCGATCGCCCCGACCAACCGCGACGGCGACGCCCACGGAGCCCGGCTCGAAGGCGACCGCGTGGTCCTGCCGGCGTCGTTCAAGCGGGTCTACGACCAGTATGTCGAGGCCGGCTGGGGCACGCTGCAGCACCCGACCGAGTTCGGCGGCGGCGGGTTCCCGCTGCTGGTCGCCAACGCGGTCAAGGAGACGATCAACAGCGCCAACCTGGCGTTCTCGCTGGGGCCGCTGCTGACCACCGGCGCGGTGTACCTGCTGACCAACCACGGCTCGGAGGAGCAGCAGCAGACCTACCTGCCCAAGATGGTGACCGGCGAGTGGGCCGGCACGATGAACCTCACCGAACCGCAGGCTGGCTCCGACGTCGGCGCCGTGACCACGCGGGCCGTCCCCGCCGACGACGGCACCTACCGGATCACCGGGCAGAAGATCTACATCACCTTCGGCGAGCACGACCTGACCGAGAACATCGTCCACCTGGTGCTCGCCCGCCTGCCCGACGCGCCGCCCGGGACCAAGGGCATCAGCCTGTTCATCGTGCCGAAGTTCCTGGTGAACGCCGACGGCTCGCTCGGCGAACGCAACGACGTCACGGCCGTCTCACTCGAACACAAGCTCGGCATCCACGCGTCGCCGACCTGTGTCATGGCGTACGGCGAGCAGGGCGACGGCGCGGTCGGCTACCTCGTCGGCGAGCCGAACACCGGCATGCGCGGCATGTTCACGATGATGAACGACGCGCGCCTCGGGGTCGGCATCCAGGGCCTGGCGATCGCCGAGCGCGCCTACCAGCAGGCGCTCGACTACGCGCAGGAGCGGCGCCAGGGCCGTGGCCCAGGCTCCGAGCCGGGCGCGCAATCGCCGATCATCGAGCACGCCGACGTGCGGCGGATGCTGCTGACGATGAAGGCCAACATCGAGGCGATGCGGGCGCTGTGCTACGCCAACGCCCACGCGCTCGACCTCGCGCACGGCTCCGACGATCCGGTGGTGCGCGACCGGCAGCAGAAGTTGGCGGACCTGCTCACGCCGCTGTCCAAGGCCTGGTGCACCGACCTCGGCGTCGAGATGACCTCGCTGGCAATCCAGGTCCACGGTGGGATGGGTTACGTCGAGGAGACCGGGGTCGCCCAGCACTTCCTGGACGCCCGCATCGCCCCGATCTACGAGGGAACCAACGGCATCCAGGCCCTGGACCTGGTCGGCCGCAAGCTGCCCTACGACGGTGGTGCGTACGTCAAGGGGTTCCTGGCCGACGTCCGCGCCACGGTGGACGGCCTGCCGGACGCCCTCGAGGGAATGGGCGCCCACCTCGCCGACGCGCTCGACGCGGTGCAGGAGGCCACGGACTGGATCTTCGCCCACCGCGACCAGCCGAACGACGTCTTCGCGGGCGCGACCCCCTACCTGCGCATGTTCGCCACGGTCGTCGGCGGATGGCTGCTCGCCCGCGGTGCCGCGGGTGCCCACCAGGCGCTCGGGTCGGGGGACACCGCCGCGTTCGGCGAGGACTTCCTGCAGGCCAAGCTGACCACGGCGAACTTCTTCGCCGAACAGACGCTGCCGACGGTGCGCGGTCTGCTGCCGTCGGTCACGGCCGGCGCGGACGACCTGTACGCCCTGACCCCGGCCCAGCTGGCGCCCTGACCCGCCGCGTCTCCGGCATCAGGCCCAGCGGGTGACCTTCTCGCCATCGGCGGCGGAGCGGTCGGTGCCTGCATGCAACAGCACGGTCGGCCGGCCGGCCAGCAGCGGGCGGGCGGCGAGCGCGGCCAGCAGCAGTTCGGGTGGGAGATCGACCCGCTCGTCGATGCCCAGCGGTCCGCCGTCACCGATCAGCGACTGGGCGGCGGTGACCACTTCGGCCTGGGTCAGTGCGCGCCCGGCCGTGACCACCGCGGTGAGATCGGCGCGGGCACGCGGCGCGGGTGGCTGGTCGGGGAAGGACTGGACCGCCGTGGTCCAGGCTTCGCCGGGCACGTCGGCGACCGGGGAACCGTCGATGGCGTGGCCGATCCACAGCACGTCCTCGGCGGTCGGCGGTGCGGCGCGGCCCTCCTCGACGACGGCGGCTGGGGCGTCGCCGTCCAGCGCGACCGCCACGCCCGACCACCAGGCCGCCAGCGTCACCGCGACCAACGGCCAGCCGAGGCCGGCGTCGACCCGCAGACGGTCGCCCGGCTCCAGGAGCAGGTCGAGCTCGAGGAAGTGCGCCCCCTTTGCGGCCCACTGCGCCAGCGACGCGAAGCCCTGTTCGGCGCGATCGGCGCCGACCACGGTGACCGCCGGTCGGTGCCCCAGTTCGTCGCGGGCGCGCGCGAGGGCCTGGGCCAGGTCTGCGGGCGCGGGTCGCGGCGCGTTGGGAGGGGCGAGCTGCACCGCGGCAACCTTCTTCGGCGGGCGGTCGATGCTACCGTCGGGCGCGTGACCACCGTCCGCTCGCGGACTCCTTCCGGATGGGAGCAGGGCCCGCCGCCGTCGGCTGCCCATGCGTCCCGCGGTCGGCCCGCGCCACCTCGATGTCGTGAGGCAGTGTCCCGGTGACCGGATCCAATCAGTTCGTCTTCTCCTCTGCGCGCCGTGCGAGACGTCCGCGCTGGACCCGCGTGCTCACGTGGCTGCTGGTCCTGCTGGTCGTCGGCGTGCTCGGCGTCGCCCTGCTCGGCGCGGCGTTGTGGGGCTATGCGTGGGCGAAGCTGGGAGCCGACGAGGTGGCGGCGCTCGGCAGCGACGTCGAGGTCCTCGGCGACGACGGCGCCCGCGGGCCCGCCGAGGCGCGGACGGTGCTGGTCGCCACCACCGGGGACCGCGATCCGACCCTGCCCCGGGGTCCGGAACTGGTCGCGCCGGTGTGGCTGGTCCAGGCCGGTGGCCCCCGCGACGTGCCGGCGCTGCTACTGCTGCCCGAGGATCTGCCGGTCAGCGTGGACGGCGACGGCGTCCGCACGCTCGCCGAGGTCCAGGTGGCCGGCGACGCGAACGGCCTGGTCCAGGCCGTCGCCGACTACACCGGGGTACGCATCGACCACGTCGTCAGCCTCGAGGAGGAGGCGATCCCGCGACTGGTCGACCACCTCGGCCCCGTCGCCGTGTGTGGGGACGACGGGCAGTGCCGCGCGGTGGGTGCCGACGAGGCGCGACGAGACCTGGCGGAGGCGTCGCCCGAGGCACGCGCTGCGCGGACGGCGGCGCTGCTGCGCGGCGTCGCGGCCGAGACGACCGCCTGGGACCTGTTGTGGTCGCCGGTGGCGACCAAGCGCAGCATCGACACGGTCGCCGACGTCCACACCGACGTCGCGCTGCGCGGGACCAGCCTGCTCGACCTCGCCGCGGCCTTCGAGGACGCCCCCGCCCCCGAGGTCGTGACCCTGCCGATCCTTCGCAACCCCCAGACCGGCTCGAGCGTCCTGCTGGAGCAGGCCGAGACCATCTTCCAGCGGTTCGCCGAGGGCGCCCCGCTGGACGGGATCACGGGCGACGACGGACTGCAGCAACTGATCGGTGAGGTGCCCGTGGTCGTGCTCAACGCCGCCGGGATCGACGGCCTGGCCGGCCGGGTCGAGGCGCGGTTGACGGCCGCCGGATTCCAGGTGGTCGGCACCGGCAACACGGGCGCCTTCGAGGAGGGGGCGCCGTCGGTGATCCGCTACGGCGCCGACGACGCGTCCGCCGAAGCCACCGCGATCCTGCTGGCCGAGCGCCTGCCGGACGCACAACTGGAGTCGGTGGAGCGCGTGCCCGACTTCGAGGGAGAGCCGGTCGGCGTGCAGGTGCTCGCCGGCGCGGACCTCGACGACGGGGAGTGAGCACGGTGTTGGTCGGAGGAGAACCAGGGCCCTGGGGGCCCCGGGTCCGCGGGGGGCGCCGGTGGCGCCTCGTGCGGCGCCTGGCGACGGTGCTCGGCGTCGTCGTGCTCGTGGCCGGCACCGGTCTGGGGACGACCGGCGTGCTGCTGCTGCGGCAGGCCGAGGCGAGCCTGACCCGCGTGCCGGTCCCCGAACTCGACGAGGCGGCGGCCCCTTCCGACGCGCGCCACTTCCTGATCGTCGGCTCGGACTCGCGCGACGGACTCTCCGACGAACAGCGGTCACGGCTCACGCTGGGACAGTTCGAGGGGCAGCGCAGCGACACAGTCATCTACGTCTCGATCAGCGAAGACCGCAGCACCGTGTCGCTCGTCAGCCTGCCGCGCGACCTGCTGGTCATCGACGGCGGTCGTCAGCGCAAGCTGACCGAGACGTATGCGGGCGGCCCCGACCGCCTCGTCAGCGTGATCCAGCAGAACTTCGGGTTGCCGGTCAACCACTACGCCGAGATCTCCCTCGGTGGCTTCATCTCCGTCGTCGAGACGCTCGGCAGTGTCGAGTTGTGTCTCGACGCCCCCCTCGTCGACCGCAAGTCCGGCGCCGAGTTCGAGGCCGGCTGCCAGCAGATGGACGCCGAGGAGGCGTTGTCGTTCGTGCGTTCGCGGCGGGGGAACTTCGGTGACTACGAACGCATCGCGCGACAACAGCAGTTCCTGCGCGCGACCCTGCGCGAGATGATCGACGCGCAGGTGCTGACCGACGTGCCGAGGCTGTTCCGGCTGGTCGAGAACGTCGCCAGCAACGTCACGACGGACGAGAACCTCGGGGTGGGCGAGATGCGTGCGGTCGCCCAGGAGATGCGTCAGGTCGTCAGTGCCGGCGTGCCGATGGCCACCGTGCCGGCGTTTCCGCGCAGGATCGACGGTGCCGACTTCATGGTCGCCTACCGGCCCGGCGCCGAGGCGATGTTCGACCGGCTGCGACAGGGCGTTCCGCTCCTCGACTCGGGCGACCGCCCCGACCGCGAGGAGACGCCGGTCGCGCTGATCTCCGGCGGGCGTACCGCCGCGGCCGGCACGGTCGGATCGGTGTTGCAGTTCGTCGGGTTCGGGGTCATCGCCGCCGGCAGCGGCGACGCCTCGCTCGACGCGGGCACGACCACCACCATCTACCGCCTTCCGGGCCACGAGGACGAGGCCGAGTGGGTGGCCAGCTTCCTCGGGGCCCCGATCGTCGACCTGCCGGCGACCGTCACGGCCCCCGAGGCGGCGAAGGTGCTGGTCGCCGTCGGCGACGACGCGAGCCTGTGACGCCTGCTGCCGACGGATCTGGCGCGCCGCCCCTGCGCGGGCTCGTCCTCGCGGGCGGCGCCGGATCCCGCCTTCGCCCGATCACCCACACCAGTGCGAAGCAGCTGGTTCCCGTGGCCAACAAGCCGATCCTGTTCTACGGGCTCGAGCAGCTCGCGTCGGCGGGCATCACCGACGTCGGCATCGTCGTCGGCGACACCCGTGCGGACATCGAAGCGGCGGTCGGGGACGGCTCGAGCTTCGGTCTGGAGGTGACCTACCTGCCGCAGTCGGCGCCGCTCGGGCTCGCCCACGCGGTGTTGACGGCCGCGACGTGGCTCGGCGGCGACGACTTCGTGATGTTCCTCGGCGACAACCTCGTCGAGGGCGGCGTGGCCCCCCTCGTCGAACGCTTCCGGGCGAACCGGCCGGCGGCGCAGCTGCTGCTCAAGCGCGTCCCCGACCCGCGCCGGTTCGGGGTGGTGGAGATGGACGGAGCCGGGCGCGTCCGGCGCCTGGTGGAGAAGCCGGCCGAGCCGCGCAGCGACCTCGCCCTCGTCGGCGTCTACCTGTTCACCTCGGCCGTCGTCGACGCCGCGCGACGCATCCAGCCGTCCACGAGGGGCGAGCTCGAGATCACCGACGCGATCCAGCGGCTGGTGGACGACGGGCTGGAGGTGCGCGCGCACGAGCTGTCGGGCTGGTGGCTCGACACGGGCAAGAAGGACGACCTGCTCGGCGCCAACCGCGCCGTGCTCGGCGGGCTGGCCGGCCGGGTCGAGGGCATGGTCGACGCCAGCTCGCGCCTGGTCGGCGAGGTCGTGGTCGAGGCCGGTGCGCAGGTGTGTCGCTCGACCATCCAGGGACCCGCCATCCTCGGACCCGGGGCACGCGTGGTGGACAGCCACGTCGGTCCCAACATCTCCGTGGCGGCGCGCGGCCGGGTCGAACGCAGCCGCGTCGCCGACTCCGTCCTGCTCGAGGACGTCACGGTGCGCGACGTCGTGCGCCTGGAGTCGTCACTGCTCGGTCGCGAGGCGAGCGTCCAGGGTCGTGCCGGACATCCCGGCGTCCACCGCCTGCTGCTCAGCGACCACAGCACCGTGGAACTCGCCGACGACTGAGTTCGGCAGCCGGTGTTCTTGAGACAGGCCCAATCCGCTGCGTAGAACGGGCGTTTCCGCACGGTTGCGTCGGCGCATCGTGGGGTAGGTAAAATCGTCGGATGGCCGTAGCGGTAAGCCCGCTCGCGTTGCAAGGATGGGCGACGATAGACCGAGAGAAGTCCCCGCGAATGCTGCTCACCGATCCTGTTCTGCTCACCCTTCCTCTCGCCGCGATCGGCGGCTATGCCGGGTGGCAGCTCGGGAGGCGGCTCGCGCCGTTCATGGCTGTGGCGACGACCGCAGCGACGCTGGGAGCCGCCTTCCTGATCCATGAGACCTACGCAGGCGCTCTGCAACGCTTGCTTTACGGTGTTGGGAACTCGCTCGGTGAGGCGTTGATGACGTTCGTGCCGATCCCGCTGGCCATCGCTGCTGCGGCCACCGTGATCTCCGCCGGACTGCAACGCGACGAGCTACAGCCCGTCGGCGGCCGCCCGACCATCCCCAGGAACACGCGGGGGTAGCGATACCGGGCGTTCTGCACGGGTCGGTCGAGCCAAGCTGAGTGTCACCATCCACGCGAGTCAGACCTTCTTGGCCAGCCGCTCGACGCGCTTGTCCCAGTCCCCGTCCCAACCTGCAGAGCGAGCACGTTCGACGACATCGAGCGCCTCGGCGTAGCGCTTCTGCTTCTCGAGGATGATCGATAGTTGCTTGTAGCCGTGGTGCGATGGCTTCGAACCGAACTCCTGGCGGAGCGCAGGCCCGACGACATCGGCGAGCAGGATCTGTTCGCGGCAGGCCGCCTCGGCATCCTCAAGCGCGTCGGGGTGAACGGCGCGGAGCCGGTAGGCAGCCTGTGCGAGGGCCTGTAGGGCGTAGTGGCGGTCGACGGGACTTGCTGCGGAGGTCACGTCGCGACGCAGCTTGCGACGCGCCTCGGGCCATCGGGTCCCCTCCACTTCCAGCGCAGCCTTCTTGAGCTCCTTCAACGCCGGGCCGTCCCACGGTCTATCGACGAACACGAACCGGCCGTTCGTCGCGGCGACACGCATCGACACCCACTGGCCGCTGGGGCCCTGCTCCACCTCCGACTCGAGCACGATGGCCTGCACTGGCCCTTGAGCCAGCAGCCGTTGAACTGCCTGCTGAACGTTGCGGTTCCCGGGCTTGGGCGCCGGTACATACCCGGCGACCTTCCGGCTCGTCGCCGAGCGCACCTGGACGGCGTTGCGGTCGTACCTGTTCTTCGGTTCTGGCACGAGTTGCACCGGCGTGCCTGGCCGAAACTCGGATGACGACGCCTCCTTCAGCCGGTGGCCGGTGCCGGCGACGGGGATGCGGGCGAGACCAAGCTTCTCTTCCTCGTTCTCCTCGAGGTAGCGGAGCGGTTCGAGTGTGGCCGGGTCCAGTAAGCAGACCTCGGTGCGTCTGGGGTCGGTGGCCACCGGGACGGCGCCTGCAGGTAGCGGCTGCCGCCACGGCCACAGGCCCGAGTCAGGCCCGGGAGCCGGCGGTGGTGCCGCGGGTGAAGCAGCGGCGGGGGGCGGTGGGAGGTGCTCTGAGCCGGATGGTGGCGGTGGCAGACGGTGAGTTCGCGCAGCGGCAAGCCCGGCCCCTGTGCGTTGCTTGATTCGGTCCAGCAAGCCCATGTGACTCCCCACTGTTGCCCGAGGACGACCGTAGAGGTCTCGCCGCCGCCATGCAGGAGTTCCCAGGAGCGGGCACCTACGGGCTTTCGTTACTGGAGGTCCAGGACCGTCTCGAGGGCGAGGTCGACGCCCCACTGTTCCTCGGGCGAGAGGTGGCCGCGATGGTCGCCGAGCCTGCTCACGTCGACTGCGCCGGTCTGCTCCACGAGCACGCGCGTGGCGGTCCCGTCGATCTCGATTTCGGGTCGGAACGAAGCCCCCCGTGCGGCCGTCGAGGTCGGCGCAATCAGCACCGTCGACAACCGCATCAAGGCATCCGACTGCACGATCACGCCGTAACGGACGCCAGACTGCTCGTGCCCTTGGCGACGCCCCAGGCGAAGCCGGAACACGTCACCGCGGCGCACGAAGATCCTCCATCATCGCCGCTACCTCGGCTGCCTCCGCGCGATCGGCCTCGTCCGTAGCGAGTTCAGCAACCTCGTCGATGAGGCGCTGCCTGTCGCGTAGCCGCAGGGCAGCCGCCACCAGACCCCGCCGGACCGCTTCCGAGCGGGACAGGCCGGTGGCCTCCAGCTCGGCAAGGGCACGCTGTGCCTCGTCATCGAGCCGTACAGAGATGAGATCACTCATAGGCACAATGTATCACGGAACGTCCGACACCTTGAGAAACATCGTCCGCGCAGACGTGGGTGAT